>JBAVGI010000060.1:0-34948 GCA_049684755.1 Candidatus Sulfotelmatobacter sp. | reverse complement strand
CCGTAGAGCGATTCGCTGAGCGCGCCCAGATCCCACAGGCACCACATATTGAAAGCGATGTGAAGCAGGCCGCCGTGAACGAAAACGCAGGTCAGCAGGCGCCACCATTCCCCTCTGAGCGTGAACGCGCCTACGTTCGCGCCCCACTGCACTAACACCTGCGGAGGAAATCCCATGATGGTGGAAGACGACAGGACCATGCCCAGGAATACGGCAACGTTGATGCCAAAAAATATTTGCGTGAGGGTGATTGTGGATTCGCCGCGGCGGACACATGGAGTCTGCATCACCGGCTGACGCGCATCATCGGCTATCTCGCCGCGCTGATATTTTTCGTGCTGCACACACCACTGGCAGATCTTCTTGCCCAAGGTAAAGCCGGGGAGCTGACGGCCACATCGGATGCAATTTGCCATGGATACTAGAGATTATCAGCAGTTTGGGCGAAGGGGAAAATCTTTAACCACAGGGGACACGGAGGAACGCAGAGTAATGCGAAACCTCTGCAAGCTTCCGGTTAGTGGATTGTTTTCGTTTTTCTCGACATGTAATCCATCAGCAGGTATTGGCCTAGCGTATAGGGGGTGGTGAAGTAGGCTTTGCCGCGGCACATCTCGCTGACTTTCTGGACGAATTGCACCAGGCCATAATCGGACGCGAGCATGAAGGTGTTGATGAGGACTCCGGCCCGTTTGCATTTGGAAACTTCCTCGAGCGTTTGGCTGACGACCAGGGGATCAAGGCCGAAGGCGTTTTTGTAAATGCGTCCGTCTTCAAGGGTGAGGGCGGAGGGTTTGCCGTCTGTGATCATAACGATCTGCTTCATGTCTTTTCTTTGGCGCTGCAATATTCTCTGCGCCATCCGCAGGCCTTCACGGGTATTGGTGTAATAGGGCCCGACTTTAACGCGAGCAAGTTGCGAGAGCGGAACTTCTTCAGCGGAGTCGTGGAAGAGCACGAGCGAAAGCGAGTCGCCCGGATATTGCGTGCGGATCAAATGCGAGAGCGCCATCGCGACTTTTTTCGCCGGCGTGAAGCGATCTTCGCCGTACAGAATCATTGAGTGCGAACAATCGAGCATGAGCACTGTTGCGCACGAGGATTGATACTCGCACTGGTGAACTTGCAGATCGGAGTATTCGATATTGAGCGGCAGTGTGAGGCCTTCGCGCTGGATCGCGCTGGAGAGCGTGGCGGTAATGTCGAGATTGAGGGTGTCGCCGAACTCGTAGGTTTTCGACGATCCGCTGGCTTCGATACCGGTGGCGAGGTCGCGAGTATCATGGCGTCCGAAACTGGATTTGCCGAGCGAGCCAAGCAGATTGCGAAGAGACTTGAAGCCGAGGAAGTCGAGGCTCTTGTCGGTAATTTCGAATTTGGTTTGTGATTGGTTTTCGCCGAGTTGGCCGCCGACGCTGGATGGGCGGGACGGATCTGGCGGCTGATCGATGGAGATGTAATCCTCCTGCTGCATGCGCTCGATCAGCTTTTCGATGAGTTCGTCGAGTTCACCGTCCATCGCCATTTGTTGCAGGCGCTCGCGCATTTCGTCATCGAAGGCGTCACCATCCATGAGGGCCTGCTCGATGGCGCGTTTGAGATCGTCGAGCGTCCGCTCCCCTTCTGGCATTTCGTACCACATATCGCTCTGGAAGCCGCTCTGGAGCAGGTAGTCGGAGAGCGCGCCGAGCAAGTCTTCCATGCTCATCTCGCCGGCGGGGTCGGGGACGTATTTCGAGTAACGGATGCGTTTCATAAGAGATGCTAGCTTCTAGCTACTAGCCTCTAGCTAAAAACGCTTTGGTTTAGCCGGAAGCTAGCAGCCAAAAGCCTTCAGTTAAATTGTCTTCTCTGCCGGTACGGTGGTTCTTCTTTCTCGAAACCTTTTTCGGCGCGCGGTTCTGGTTTTTTTTCGCCTGCTTTGAAGACGCGCTCCTCGTTGCGGCCTATGCGCTTGTGCGCGTGCAGGCCTTCGAGGATGAACTCAGCGGCGGAAACTTGTTGCTCGGGACTTTCCTTAGGAGAGACACCGAGAGGGCCGAGCTTATCGACGAGGCCCTGAATTTCTTTCAGGTTCTCCAGCGCTTCCGCGGCGGAGACGGAATCCGCAAGCTGAATCTCGCCGCCTAGGTCGAACCACTGCACGATTTGCTGCACGTTCGCGCCGGTAAAATATTGGTCGTAGGTTTTCGCGATAGCGGACCGGATCAGTTCGCGGCCGACGAAGTCCGCACCCTTCATTTCGCCCTCGTATTCCAGTTCGAGTTTGCCGGTGATGGCGGGCAAAGCGGCGTAGACGTCGCTGACGCGGGGCACGACGAGCTTTTCATCGTTACGCAAGGCACGTCGTTCAGCGTTCGAGATTACATTTTCCATAGCAGAGATGGGCAAGCGCTGGCTGACGCCGGAGCGCTTGTCGATTTTCTTGTCTTCGCGGGCCGCGAAGGCGATGCGCTCGATCACTTCCTGAATGTATGCAGGCATATGCGAGGCGTGGCCGTTGCGGCTGGTCCAGGCTTCCTGGGCGGTGATGGCGATGCCTTCATCCACGGTGGCGGGATAGTGCGTGCGAATTTCGGAGCCGATGCGGTCTTTGAGAGGCGTGATGATTTTCCCGCGGGCTGTGTAGTCCTCGGGATTCGCGCTGAATACGATGGCGAGATCGAGTGGCAGGCGAATGGGATAGCCCTTAATCTGCACATCACCTTCCTGCATGATGTTGAAGAGGCCAACCTGAATTTTTCCCGCGAGGTCGGGGAGTTCGTTGATGGCGAAGATGCCGCGATTGGCGCGGGGAAGCAAGCCGTAGTGAACGGTGAACTCGCTCGATAGCTCGTGGCCACCGCGCGCAGCTTTGATGGGATCAATATCCCCGATGAGGTCAGCGATGGTGACATCGGGTGTGGCTAATTTTTCCACGTAGCGATCGTCAGGCGTGAGATAGGAAATTGGCGTTTCATCGGCGTGACGCGCGACTTCTTCGCGGCAGCGGCGGCAGATGGGAGTGTAGGGATTGTCGCGGATCTCACAGCCTGCCAGGTATGGCATGTGCGGATCGAGGAGAGTCGTCAACGCGCGCAGGATGCGGCTTTTGGCCTGTCCACGGAGGCCAAGCAGAATAAAATTGTGGCGCGAGAGAATCGCATTCACGATTTGCGGCACTACGGTGTCTTCGTATCCGACGATGCCAGGAAAAATTGTGGTGTCGTCGCGCTGGCGCAAGCGGGCAATCAAGTTGTCGCGGAGTTCGTCTTTCACGCGGCGAGTGCGCAGACGTTCCTCGGAAAATGGACTGCGGCGCAATTCGCCGAGCGTGCGTGGACGACTCATGAGGAACCCCCGGGGAAATACTTTTCTGGATTATACGCGGTTCGGGCTTCGGCTTTCTGTCGCGCGAGCTTGCACAAAATCTTTTAACACGGGGGGCACCGAGGTTCACGGGGTAACCCTAAGCAACCTAATGGACGTGGCCGTTGCCGCCGGCTTTTTCGCGGGCGCGGGCGGCACGGTGGAGATTGGGAATGAGAGTTTCGAGATAGGTAATGAGGATCGAAAGACGGTCGGCCTCGGAGCGTAGAGAAAGTAATTTCTGCTTGAAGTCCAGATCGAGAGGCAAGGAGCCGGCTAGATAGAAAGAGAGCAACGCGGGGTCGGCGGCGGATAGATCTTGTTTGGCTCCGGCAATGGCCAGCAGTTCGGAGTGCAACTGAGCTGCCCGCGCGGCATCTTCCTGCGGCGGCGCTCCTGGTTCATCTTCGATCATAAGAACTTCGCCTTGCAGAAACGTGCGATCCTGATTCACCGCGACGATTTCGAAACGATTGCGGCCTTCGGCCACCAGATCGAGACGCCCATCGGGATACTCTTTCACGACGGTGACGATTTCGGCGGTACATCCCACTTCGGCCAGACCCTGTTCGAGGGCACGAACCACGCCAAAAATCCGATTCTGTGCCAGGCATTCGGCGATCATTTCTTTGTAACGCGGCTCAAAGATGTGCAGGGGCAGAGGAGCGCTGGGGAGTAGGACGACCTCGAGCGGGAACAGGGGAATGAGGGAAGGCACCGGGAGATCTCCAGAGGGCTGGCGAAACCTGATTGTACCTTACCGCGGAGTAGGCCAAAAAAACCAGCTCGCCATGCCATGCACGCAAGGATTCCGCCGCTCAAACGGTATTTCGCCGACTGGTTGAGTGGTGTAGAATTTCGGCTTTAGCGACGTACCCCCCGGACCGTCGTCTCGAATGGACTTTCTCCTATGGATGAGACGCCCGACCGCGTTCCGACCGCTACCCCGCGACAGGATTTAAGTGGCACAGTTCTTGGCCGTCTCCAAGTTGTGGCTCGGCTTGGCGGTGGTGGTATGGGAGAAGTGTGGCGCGCCGAAGATCCAAAGCTGCGGCGCACGGTCGCTGTCAAGCGGGTTTCGGCAAGCGGAACGGGCAATCCCACGGAAGCCGCTCGCTTGCTGCACGAGGGACAACGGCTTTCAGCGCTGAACCATCCGAATATTGCCAGCGTTTACGACGTGCTGGAGCAAGATGGAGAAATCTTTCTCGTCATTGAATACGTCGAGGGTCAAACCCTGCGACAACGTCTGTACCGACCAATCAACATCAATCAGTTTTTCGAAATCGGCATTCAGTGCGCGGATGCACTCACGGCGGCCCACGAGCGCGGAATCCTGCACGGTGACATCAAGCCTGAAAACATGATGCTCACCGAATCTGGGCAGGTGAAGCTGCTCGATTTCGGAGTTGCGCGAAACCTTGTCGGCGCGGGAAGTGTGAGTAATGCCGCCGCTACGCAATCGCTCTCGTCTTTCTCTTTCGCTTCTAACGCTTCTGTCGCTTCTATCGCGGGGACTCCGAGTTACATGGCGCCGGAAGTTTTGATGGGGACCCTACCCGATTTTCGCGCTGACATCTTCTCTCTGGGCGTAGTTTTTTACGAGATGCTCGGCGGCCGGCATCCTTTTCTCGGTCCTACTCCTGCGGCCACGGCGCTGCAAATCGTGCAGCAGGAGGCAATGCCACTTGAAAAGCTTAGCCACTCCATCCCTGCGCCACTGACGCAGGTTGTGGCGAAGATGTTGCACAAGAAGCCGGACGAGCGATATCAGACCCCGCGTGAACTGGCCGCCGACCTGCGCGCGGTGCGTCTAGGATCGCGGCCGGCGATTTCCGGCGAGCGCAGTTTTCTGGGGCGGCAGAATTGGAAAGTCTCAATCCTTGGAGGTCTTGCTTCCGCCGTCGTGCTGCTCGCCATTTTTATCGGCCGCCATCGGGAGCGATTCTTCCCAGGTGCTCATTCCGTAACATCGGTGGCGGTGAAAACGCGGCCGTCCGTGGCAGTGCTCGGCTTCAAAAATCTAACGGAGCGGCCAGATAAGGCCTGGTTATCCACTGCGCTGGCAGAGATGTTCAGCGCCGAGCTGGCGTCGGGAGGCAAGTTGCGCCTGGTGTCTGGCGAGCAGGTTGCACGGGCCAGCCGCGACGTCCCCTGGAGCCTGAGCGAGATGCCGAAAGATTCCCTGCCTCGCCTGCGCGCAAATCTTGATACAGATTATGTGACCACCGGTTCTTATGCGGTGGTCGGGGAGGGAGACAAAAGTCAGATCCGGCTGGACTTGCGTCTGGAAGATACGGTTGCGGGCGATACGGTTGCGGAAGAGGCTGCGGCGGGAAGCGAGGCTGATCTCTTTGACCTGGTTTCGGAAATTGGCGCCCGCATGCGCGCACGTTTGGGGGCGGGACAAGTCACCGGCGAGCAGGCCAATCAGGTGCGAGCTTCCATGCCGTCGGACCCGAAAGCGGCACGGCTTTACTCGGAAGGTTTGGATAAGCTTCGCGCATTCGAGACGCTGGCTGCACGCGACTTGTTGACTCAGGCAGTTGCGGCCGATCCGAAATCTCCACAGCTCCACTCCGCTCTGAGCGCGGCGTGGCTGGAACTTGGCTACGACAGCAAAGCCAAGGACGAGGCGCAACGAGCCTTCGAAATCTCGACAAACCTTAGCACCGAAGAACGGTTGTGGATGGAAGCGCAATATCGAGACCTGAACAACGAGAAACCGAAGGCAATCGAGCTTGCCCGCACGCTGGCGGATCTCTATCCGGATAGTCTCAGCTATGGACTCCGCCTGGCGAATCTGCAGGATAACGGCGGCGATCCTAAGACAGCCTTCGATACCCTGGAGGCATTGCGCAAACTTCCGCCACCCTCGGGAGACGATCCGCGGATTGATCTGGCGGAAGCCACAGCAGTCGAAGCTCTCGGAGACTATAAGCGGGAAGAGGAAATATCGGTCGCGGCTGCTAAGAAGGGCGAGTCCCGAGGGATGCGTCTGGTGGTCGCCCAGGCACGCTTATATGAAAGTACGGCGCTGCACCAACTCGGAGACAGCGATCGCGCCAGTGCTGCATTGGCTCAGGCAAAGGTTTTGTTTGCAGGCAGCGGCGATCTCAAGCACTCAGGGATGACGTTGGTGTGGTCGGCTGACTATCTAAAGGGAAAGGGTGATTTGGCAGGGGCGCGTAAGCAGGCTGAAGAAGCGTTGGTGGTTTTTCGCCAGATCGGCAACCAGCTCTATGCTGGACAGGCGCTGAACGAGATCGGCCTTGTGCTGGCTGATGAGGGAAATCTCAGCGAGGCGAAAAACTACTATGAGCAGGCTCTGCGCAATTATCGCGAGGCAGATTACAAAGTGACGATTGGAGACGAACTGGGAAACATCGGCGAAGTGCTCGATCGTTTAGCCGATTTCGCCGGTGCGCGAAAGAATCTGGAAGAGGCGGTGCAGATTTTCGACGAAGTCGGCGACAAGGATTCCGCAGGCATCGTCGAAATCGAACTAGGGGATGTCTACGAAGAAGGCGGCGACCTGCTGGGGGCAACACAACACCTGGAACGCGCTTTGCGATTGGAAATCGAAACCGGAAACAAATCCGCGCAGGCCTCGACACTGTCCGCTCTCGCCGGTGTTTTGCTCGACCAGGACGATCTGAAGCAGGCCCGCGAAAAGAGCGAGCAAGCGTTTGCCTTGCAGCGAGACCTCAAGCGCGCCATACCATTGGCTGGAAGCCTGGTGCAGTCCGGCGAGATATCGCTGGAAGAAGGAAAGCCCGCAGACGCCGAGAAGATGGCCAACGAAGCATTGCATGCACTGGAGTCAACAGCGTCTCCGGCGCATGCGGCCGAGGCTTACTCACTTCGGGCGCTGGCTTTGCTGGCACAGAATAAGAATGACGAGGCGCGGGATGACGCTCAACAGGCGGGCACATTAGCCGCTAAAGCCAGTGACCGCAATCCGAAGTATGATGCCGCGTTGGCTGTCGCGCGGGTTGATTTGGCCGAAGAAAAATTCGCTCAGTCTCGAAAGCAACTCGCGCTGATTCTCTCCCGGCCCAGCAACACCGTCTCTGTACCGTACTTGTTTCAGGCACGCTTGACGCTGGGTGAAATCGGTCTGAAGTCAGGTCAGGCTGATGCCGTCCGCGCACAGCTTGGTTCGCTCGCAAAGCAGGCGCGTGAAGAACACTTCTTTCTTATGGCGCGCAAGGCGGAAGCGTTACTCACTCCATCATCGCATTGAGTCCGGCGATCGCGCTTTCCACGGTTACGCCATCACAGGCACTTTTCGGCGACCAGGGAAGATGCCGTTCTCTGAGGAAATGTTCTGCTTGCGAAGAACGGCGGAGTTGACTTCGGAGAGTCCGTAGAATAAAAGCACGTCATGGAACTTGCAGGGAAAGTTGTGGTAGTGACCGGCGCTTCGATGGGGATCGGGGAAGCGATTGCCAAGATTTTTGCCGACCAGGGGGCGAGCGTAATTATGCTCTCGCGCGACGCTGCCCGTGTGGAAGCGGCGCGGGGACGGATTGGTCATGCCGAGCGAACGCTGGCGATGGCGTGCGACGTGAAGCATCGCGAGGAGATCGACCGCGCCATCGGACTGACGATGCATCATTTCCACAGGATCGATGCTTGGGTAAACAATGCGGGGCATGGGCTGCTCGATTCCGTGGCTGAAATGGATATGGCAGCGTGCCGCGAAATGTTCGAGACAAATTTTTTTGGCGCGGTAGCGGCGATGCAAGCTGTGATTCCCGTGATGCGGCAGCAAGGTGGCGGAACGATTATCAATATATCGAGCGTGGCGGGGCATATTCCGATGCCGTTCCATGCCGCGTACAGCGCGACGAAATTTGCCATGAATGCGATCGGGAAAGGTGCCGGCGTTGAGTTGGAGAAAGACGGAATTCACGTGCTGACGGTTTGCCCCGGCTATGTGCGGACGGCTTTTGGCGAGAATGCAGTGCAGGGGAATGAGTTGAAGCGGGTGCGTCCCAAGTCTGTTCGAGGAATTACTGCGGAGCGCGTGGCGCGGGCTACGTTGCAGGGATATTTAAAGCAGAAGAAAGAAGTGATTGTGCCGTGGACCATGAATATCCCGGTGAGGATCTACCAGCATTTTCCGCGACTGGTGGAGCGGGCGATGGGGAAGATGGCGAAGTGATTTCTACGTGAAATCAAACCCTTAAACACTGGGGACACAAGGACGGCACAGGGCAGCCACCTCCTCTACTGAATTTCCGCCAATACTGAATTTTGGCGAACAATTTTCCCGAACTATCCCAAGTCCGTCAGCAGGGCTTCCATTTCGGATTGAGCGTGTAAATTTCCGGTGCGCCGGGCGGAGGCGATGCCATCGGTGAGCATAGTTCTGGCATCGCTGACTCTATCGGCGCGTACTAAGGTCTGGGCGGCCATGAAGTAGCCCGGGGTGTAGTCGGGGCTGGATTTCAGCAGGATGGAGAACTCAGCCAGAGCGCGATCCAGGTCGCCCTGCTTCGAATATTCCATCGCCAGGCCGTAGCGGGCAAAAGTGTCGTTGGGGCTCTGGGTGAGAATGTCGTTAAGAGCGGCGATGCGGTCCATAAGGTAATTCCCGGTTCTCAGTTCTTAGTTAAGACGAGATTAGTATAAACGTCAGATACGACTGTGGCTTACAGGCACAGTGGTTCGAGTTCAGCCTGAGAGTAGAATGGGCAGTCCTGAATAAGTTTAGGCGGTTACGGAGTCCGTGGTGGCGTGTCCATTTTTTATGCCGATGGAGAAGTTAGAGAATGGTTCGTGGCCACACGCCAGCCGGCTTCCGCTCGGTTGTGGATGGAGCGGGCACTGTACTGCGCCCGGATATGAGAATACCGTTCCATCGCCGGATGATCTGCGGGAGTATTGCAATCTAGGCTATGCCGCAAACTGTGGGCGCATGCCGCGAGAACGTGCGTGGGACTCGATACGCTTCGGGGCCCGGACCGTTTCTACGGACGAGAAGAATTTAATTGGCGGGCAGATTCAGATTCGTTATGTATGTGAGCGGGACCATCTTCCGGTGGAGCACGGCACGTTGACATTTGACGCTACGGTCGCGCATTGGAAGTTGAGGCACTCCGATGAGCGCGTGCAACGGATGGCGGAATGTTTTCTTGCGTCGTATGTGGAGAAAAGAAAGATACGGGAAGTGAATCCAGCTCGCGCGAGCTGATGCTATGTCAGGTTGATTGAACCAACCGACGAAGAGAGAAAAACAGGGGCAAAGGGAGACTATGAGCGAAGAAACGCTGACGCCGCGTCCGGTGCGGGATTCGCAGTCGGAGATGGCGGAGATTGTTCTGCCGAATGATGCGAATCCACTCGGCGCACTGCTTGGCGGGCGGTTGATGCACTGGATCGATCTAGCGGGCGCGATGGCGGCGCACCGGCATGCGCGCAGTTATGTGGTGACGGCTTCGGTGGATCACATCGACTTTCTGGTTCCGGTGAGAGTCGGCGATTTGATCATCCTGAAATCGTCAGTAAACCGGGTTTTTCAGACTTCAATGGAAGTGGGAGTAAAAGTGTTTGTGGAGAACTACATCGCCGACCGATCACAGCACGTCGCCTCGGCTCATCTGACCTTCGTTGCGGTGGATGGAAGCGGGAACCGTTTGAAAGTTGCCCCTGTGATTCCGGAGACCGACGAGCAGCGGCAACGTTATGACGATGCCGGACGACGGCGGGACATCCGGCGAGCGGAGACGGAGCGGCGGCACAAGGCAAAACGGTAGATAGGCTGTGACGCTCGTCACAGCCTGTCTTCCAGGTAACGCGTACCCTAGTCGCTTCCGGCAGGACTCTATGGATAGTGCTCTTCTCGTTCACCGCATTCATTTCGCATTCACCATTACTTTCCATTATCTCTTCCCGCAACTCACGATGGGGCTGGCGCCGCTGATCGTGGTGCTCAAGACGCTTGGTATTCGGCGCAAAGACGAGATCTACAATCAGGCGGCGCGCTTCTGGGCAAAGATTTTCGGCATTAATTTCCTGCTCGGGGTAGTGACCGGGATCCCGATGGAATTTCAGTTTGGCACGAACTGGTCGCACTTTTCGCGCTATGCGGGTGGGGTGATCGGGCAGACGCTGGCTATGGAAGGCATGTTCGCATTCTTCCTGGAGTCCGCATTTCTCGGGCTGTTTCTTTATGGAGAAAAACGGCTGGGCCCGCGCGGGCACTGGTGGTCGGCGGTAGCGGTGTTTTTGGGATCCTGGCTTTCCGGTTATTTCATTATCGCCACGGACGCGTGGATGCAGCATCCGGTGGGCTACGCGACATCGCCCAATGGATCGTTGCAACTCTCGAGCTTCTGGGAACTGGTGATGAATCCCTGGGCGTGGTGGCAGTACGCGCACAACATGAGTGGCGCTGTAATCACAGGTGCGATCGTGATGGCGTCGGTGGGCGCATTTTATTTGCTGTGGGGAAAATTTGAAGCGCATGGACGGGTTTTTGTACGAGTGGGCGTGATCGCTGGATTGATCTTCAGCATTCTGCAATTATTTCCCACCGGGGATGGTCAGGGACGCATGATTGCTCTCAACCAGCCCGTCACGCTCGCCGCCATGGAAGCGCTGTTTGTGAGCCAGCCGGGAGCGCCACTCGTTATTCTGGGACAGCCGAACGTGGACGAGCGCAAGATTGACAATGCGCTTGAAGTTCCGAACGCGCTTAGCTTTTTGACTTACCGGGCCTGGAAGGCGGAGGTTAAGGGCCTGGATTCCTTTCCGCAGGATCTGTGGCCGCAGAACATTGCTCTGCTTTATTACAGTTATCACATCATGGTGGGGCTGGGGACGATCTTCATCGCCATTATGGTGGTCGCGACTTTCTTATTGTGGCGCGGAAAATTGTTTTCAACGCGTTGGATGCTATGGATTTTGTTGCTGGCGCTTCCCTTCCCTTACATCGCCAACACCGCCGGGTGGATGACGGCAGAATTAGGCAGGCAGCCTTGGCTGGTTTATGGGCTGATGCGGACGGCGGACGGATATTCGAAGATGGTATCGGCAGGCAACGGGATGTTCACGCTGCTGGGCTTTCTCGGGATGTATACGGTGCTCGGCATTTTATTTCTGTTCCTGGTGCGGCGGGAGATTGAGCAGGGACCGGCGCCCGAAGTAGTTTTGCCGCACTAGAAGCACAGGTTTTTTTTGCAAGGAGCGTAATGGAAACGCTATGGTTCATAATTGTGGCCGTGATGGTTGCGGCATATGTTGTACTTGACGGATTCGATCTGGGTGCGGGCGCGATTTATTTGACAGGGGGCAAGACCAGCGACGAGCGCCGCAGAATTCTGCGCGCCATCGGGCCTGTATGGGATGGAAATGAAGTATGGCTGCTGGCTGCCGGCGGGACGCTCTATTTCGCGTTTCCTCTGCTCTATGCCTCCAGCTTCAGCGGATTCTACTTACCGTTGATGATGGTGCTGTGGCTGCTGATGCTGCGCGGCATTGGGATTGAGTTGCGCGGGCACATGGAAAATCCGGTCTGGAAGGGATTCTTCGATTTAATCTTCTGCGGTGCCAGCGTGCTGCTTGCCATCTTTTTTGGCGCGGCCCTCGGAAATGTAGTGCGCGGCGTTCCGCTGGGCGCGGATGGATACTTTTTTGAACCGCTGTGGACCAACTTCCGAGCCAGCGGCAACACGGGCATTCTTGACTGGTACACGGTATTGACTGGCGTGATCGCCCTGGTCACGCTGACCGCGCATGGCGCATTGTATGTAGCCGTGAAAACGGAGAATGAATTACAGCTGCGTGTTCGCAGCGTGGCGCTGTGGGCGTGGCCAGTGCAGTTGATTCTGACCATTGTGGGAGTGATCGCAACCTGCTACGTGCGGCCCATGGTTCTCGACAACTATGAGGAGCACGTGGTGGGATATTTGGTCCCGCTGGTTGTGTTTGGCGCTCTCGCGGTGATGATTTACGCGATCCGCAAAGGGCTGGACAAAATTGCTTTTGTCGGCTCCGCGCTTTACATCATAGGAATGCTGGTCGGCGCGGCGTTTGCTCTCTATCCCAACGTCTTGCCGTCGAGTACGAATGCCGCTTATAACCTCACCATCTACAACACGGCTGCCGGGCGACATGGTCTGACGGTCGGAATCATCTGGTGGAGTATTGCTCTGATTCTGGCTCTCGGATATTTCATTTTTCTTTTCCGTATGTTTCGCGGAAAGGTGCGGGTGGAAGGCGAAGGCTACTGAGTTTTTTCTACGGTCTTAGCGACCGTTCCGGTGCGCTTCGCAGTTTCCGCCTCGCTCTCATCGAACAAACAGGGCGATCGCAGAGTTCGCTGAGAAATGCCGCGGAGAGCGCTGAGGCGCTGCCATCTTCGGCCGCCTTGTATAATCAAGGTTTGACGTCTTGATTTCTTTTTCTGGAGTGATCCCTTGAACGCACATATGCCTCCTCATGCCGGTCAGCCTGCACAGGGACCGCAACCGCTGCCTGGTGTCGATGTCATCCTAGCCGTTGGTTCGGGCAAGGGCGGCGTGGGAAAGACCACGCTGTCGGTAAACCTGGCGGTAGCTCTCGCCAAAATGGGTTACAAAGTTGGGTTGCTCGATGCCGATGTCTATGGTCCCAATGTCCCGCTGATGCTCGGAGTGAGTGGTCAGCCGAAGATGGTGGGAGAAAATCGCATTGAGCCGATGCAGGCTTATGGCCTCAAGGTGATCTCTGTGGGATTTCTAAATCCTGGTGACAAGCCCATTATCTGGCGCGGTCCCATGCTGCACCAGATCGTGAAGCAATTCCTGGGGATGGTGGAGTGGGGACATCTTGATTACATGATCGTCGATCTGCCGCCGGGGACTGGAGATATTGCGTTGTCGCTGGTGCAGAATGTTCCACTCACGGGCGCGGTGGTGGTTTCAACGCCCTCCGATGTTTCGCTGCAGGATGCGCGTAAGGCGATCGAAATGTTCCGGCAGATGAAAGTGGATCTGGTGGGCGTGGTAGAGAACATGAGCTTTTTCACTTGTCCTCACTGCAATCATGAGATCGATATTTTTTCGCGCGGCGGCGCGGAGAAGATGGCGCAGCAGTATGGAGTGTCGTTCCTGGGCAACATTGAACTCGATCCCGAGGTGCGCAAGTCCGGTGATGGCGGCAAGCCGGTTGTGCTGGAAGGGGAAAATTCGCCGCACGCCAAGTCGATGTTTGAGTTCGCGCGGAGGGTCGTGGCGCGAGTATCAGAAATCAAAGCCAGCGAGCCGGCAAGCGTGATTCAGATTCAGTGAGGAAAATCTTTGACACAGAGGGCACAGGGTAACACAGAGGAACTACTCAGTGACCCCTGTGTTCTCTGTGGTTATCGGTTCTTCTTTTGAAACCTCGCCAGCCGCCAGACCGGCTCCGGTTCACCATCCTTCAAAACTAACTCCGCCATCAACTCTCCTATCGCCGGACCGTGCTTGAAACCGTGGCCGGAGCCGCCGCCCAGCAGCCAGACGTTCTCCATTCGCGGATGGCGATCGATGATGAAGTTGCTGTCGGGAGTCTGCTCGTACTGGCAGACGCGCGTCTCGATCAAAGGAGCATTTTTCATCGCCGGAAATCGGTGGGCGATATAGTCGCGAACGCACTTTAGCGTCGCCTGGCTGACCACTCGCTCGCCGGACGTGGGATTGAAGTCGGCTCCTCGAGTATCATCGGCGACTTTGAAGCCGCGGCGGCCGCTGCCGGGGATGCCGTAGAGAAATCGTTTTCCGTGATCGCCCCACACTGGAAGATGCGCGTCGGTGAATTGCGAGTTTCCGGCAGGCGGGCCGAAGAAAAAAATATCCTGTTTGGTGGGTCGAATCAGTTCGCCGACTGTTTGCGGAAACATTTTCCCCAACCAGGGCCCGCACGCGAAAACATAGTAGTCAGCTTTGAGTCGCGAACCATCCGAGAGCGTAAGGCGGACAGGCCCGGTCTCCAGACCGTCGGGCAAGACCGCTGCTTGCCGATACATGCCGCCTTGACCCACGAATGCATCGACGACAGCCTGGCAACTGGCACGACCATCGAGATACCCGCACTCTGGTTCGTGAATTCCCCAGTGGACACCCGAGAAGTTGATTTGCGGCCAGCGTTTCTTCATTTCTGACGTAGAAAGTTCGTGAAATTTGATTCCCGCTTTGCGAAGCGTTGGCGGCGACCCACTTTCGAATTCATCATCGCGGCTGCTGACCATCCAAAGTACGCCGGTACGATGCAGGAATTGGCGCTTCCAACGGCGCTCGTATTTCGTCCATAGCTGCAGGGCCCGGGCAGCAAGTTTCGTATAGGGCTGATCGGGCCCATAGGTGGCGCGCATGATGCGAGTTTCGCCGCCGGACGATGCACGCGAATTTCCCGGCCCCCATGCGTCGAGTAAGGTGACGCGGGCTCCGCGCTCGAGAAGATGAAGCGCGCTCCAGCCTCCGAAAGCACCGGCGCCAACGACTGCGACATGTGTTTTCGACTTCATATGGAATGGTTTCGAATCACGGAAGTTTGAGGATACGCGCAGAGGCGAGGGCAGAGGAAGATGCGAGCGGAGATTCTGGTCGGGTATACTCCTTCCGCGATGCATCCAATCATGACAATTCGATTCTCCTCTTCAGTTCTATTGATCGCCGCTGCGAGTTCTTTCGTCTGTACTTCCCTTCTCGCGCAAGACTTAACTCGCATCACCTCGCACGCCGCCGCGGTTCTCGATTCCATGCCACGCGCCAAGAGGATCAGCGATGTGGCGCTTTCACCTGATGGAACTCAGGTCGCGTACATCGTAGACAAGAAACTTGCCGTCACCAATCTTGCCGGTGGATCGTCACAGGCGATCGCGGCAGAGGGCGGCCTTGCGATACGAAACGTGGCGTGGTCTGCCGATAGTAAGCGCATAGCCTTCATCGCCGATCTTCCAGGCGATGTTCCGTCCGCGCAGATCTGGACCGCAGCAGCTGATGGTAGCGCTACACTGAAATATGCGGAGTTGAAAGGGTATGTTCAGGCTCCGCGATTTTCTCCAGACGGTTCAAAGCTTGCCATTCTTTTTATTGAAGGTATGCCCCGCGTTGCAGGCCCGCTACAGCCGATGACACCGCTCGCGGGCGTCATCGACGAGAAAATCTTCGAGCAGCGGATTGCAACCATTGACCTGAGCACTCATCAACTGACGCAGGTCACTCCAGCCGACGTGTATGTCTACGAGTACGACTGGGCGCCCGATGGCAAAGGCTGGGCGGCGACTGCGGCTCACGGCAATGGCGATGCGAACTGGTGGATTGCCCGTCTCTATTTAATCGATGCCAGCGGCGGCCAGATGCGCGAGATTTACAAGCCGAAGCTGCAAATCGCCGATCCGCGAGTCTCTCCTGACGGCAAAAATATTGCGTTCATCGAAGGACTGATGAGCGACGAAGGTTCTACGGGAGGAGATGTTCATGTAGTACCCAGCGCAGGAGGGGCTGCGCGAAATCTGACTGCTGGCATCAAAGCCTCCCCGTATGCTCTCGCGTGGACAGATGCCGGTCGCATCATAATCGCCGAAGATGTAGACGGTAATTTTGGCTTTGCCAGCTTGAGCACGAATGGCGATGCGATCAAGACATTGTGGACCGGGCCGGAGTTGGTTCGACCCGCCAGCGCCGCCTGGGTTTCATCCGCTGCGAAGGAAGTCACGACAGCGATTGTGCGGCAATCGCCGAGCACTCCGCCGGAAGTATGGGCGGGGCCGGTGGGAAATTGGAGCCAGCTCACCCATCTGAATGCTGACTTGAAACCGGCATGGGGCGAGATGAAGAACGTGCACTGGATGAATGGCAGCATGCGGGTTCAGGGATGGTTAATGCTGCCCAAGGATTACGACCCCGACAAAAAATATCCGCTCGTGGTTAGCGTGCATGGAGGGCCGTCTGCCGCCTGCGCCCCGCTGTGGGATGAGCGCAATACGGGACCGCTTTCGGCGATGGGGTACTTCGCTCTCTGCCCGAATCCGCGCGGCAGCTACGGACAGGGAGAAGCTTTCACGCAGGGCAACGTAAAGGATTTCGGCGGCGGCGATTATCGCGACATCATGGCAGGAGTCGCTGCGCTGGTGAAGCAGTATCCGATTGATGCCAAACGCATCGGCATTCGCGGGCACAGCTACGGCGGGTACATGACCATGTGGGCCGAAACTCAGACGCAGCGCTTTGCCGCCGCAGTGGCGGGAGCAGGACTTTCTGACTGGTTGAGTTATTACGGTCTCAACGATATCGACGAATGGATGATTCCATTCTTCGGCGCGTCGGTGTATGACGATCCCGCGGTTTACAACAAGAGCGATCCCATGCACTTCGTCAAGGCGGTGAAAACACCCACACTGATTCTGGTGGGCGACCGCGATGGCGAAGTGCCGATGGAACAATCAGTCGAGTGGTGGCATGCGCTGACTTATTTTCACGTACCTACGAAACTTGTTGTGTATCCGAACGAGGGTCATATGTTGATCAAGCCTGCTGACTCGCGAGACTATTCATTGCGATCGCTGGAGTGGTTTGAGGAATGGTTTGCCAAAGCGCGTTAAGAGTTTTGGGATTGTAGCCGGAATCAGACCGCCCCGCAGTTTCTCATCCGTTGGCGCTCCCAGGACTATAATTGCCCGAACCCAATTGCGCGAAACAAATTAAGCCAACCCATGGCCCTAGCCTCTGGCACCACACTTGGTCCTTACGAAATCCTCAACCCCCTGGGCGCAGGCGGCATGGGCGAGGTGTATCGCGCCAGGGATACCCGCCTCGACCGTACCGTCGCCATCAAGGTTCTGCCTTCGCATCTTTCCTCTGATCCGGAATTGAAGCAGCGCATGGAGCGCGAAGCCAAGGCTATTTCTGCGCTGCAGCATGCGAACATCTGCACGCTTTACGATATCGGCACCCAGGACGGCACTCAGTTCCTGGTGATGGAATATCTCGAAGGGCAGACACTGGCCGAGCGCCTGGTGAAGGGCGCGCTGCCGGTTGAGCAAGTTTTAAAGGTTGGAATTGAAATCGGACAAGCCCTGGAAAAAGCGCATCAACAGGGGATTATTCATCGAGATCTGAAGCCTGCGAACATTATGCTGACCAAAGCGGGTGCAAAGCTGATGGACTTCGGTCTGGCGAAGCCCAAGATCTCCATCGCTGCGGAGGCCGTCGGTCCGTTCACGCCTTCCACCCCGACCGTGAACCTGGCTTCGCTCACTGCGGCTGTGTCGCCGCTCACGCAGAAGGGTTCGATCGTCGGAACCTTTCAATACATGGCGCCCGAACTTCTGCACGGCGCGGAGGCGGACGCCCGCAGCGACCTTTTCAGTTTCGGATGCGTTCTCTACGAAATGATTACGGGACGCCGGGCGTTCGAGGGCAAATCGCAACTTAGCGTGTTTACTTCGATTCTGGAAAAGGATCCAGAGCCGATCAGTGCCAGCCAGCCGCAAGCGCCGCCCATGCTTGATCGCGTGGTGCGCGCCTGCCTCGCTAAAGATCCCGCTGACCGCATCCAGTCGGCACACGACATCGCGATGGACCTGCACTGGGTCGCCGAATCCACGCTCGGGGAATCTGAAGAGCCCCACCCGGAGTTCAAGAAATCATGGGCAGTTTGGGTGGGGGCGGTTCTGCTCGCTTTCATCGCCTTGGCTGGTTTCGCTGGATATCGCTGGGCGAAATCCTCCGCAAACTCCATCTCAGTTCACGCCGAAATCCCGCCGCCGGACAAATTTTTTTTGGATACTACGGGTGACGCCGGCGGCATGCCCGTGTTATCTCCGCAGGGCGACAAGTTGGCTTTCGTAGCTCATTCCGGCGAAACCAAGATTTTGTGGGTCCGCGCACTAAACAGCGACACGGCGCAGCGACTCGAAGGAACGCAGAACGCGATGCATCCTTTCTGGTCGCCGGACGGTGGCTACGTCGGCTTCTTTGCCAATGGGAAGCTAGCAAAGATTGCGGCCTCCGGCGGCCCGGTGACGGTGTTAGCCGACGCTCCAAACTCGCGCGGCGGAAGCTGGAGCGCCAACGATGTGATCGTGTTCGCTCCGGATTTTCTGGGAGGGCTGTCGAAAGTAAGCGCGCAAGGTGGAGCGGTCGAGACAGCGACATTGATAGAAAAAACCAAGCATGATACCCATCGCTGGCCCTGGTTTTTGCCAGATGGCAAGCACTTTCTTTTTCTCGCCACTAGCCACACTGGAGGCGACCCCACGCCCAACGGAATCTACTTCGGCTCGTTGGACAATAAAGAGACTCGCCAGATCGTGACCAGCGATTCCGCGGGGCAATACGCTTCCGGATATTTGCTCTATCGCGCTAATACCGCTTTGGTTGCTCAACCGTTTGATCCAGAATCAGGCACGCTCTCGGGATCGGCCCTTCCGCTTTTCAATAACCTTCGCGACGACGTCGGTGTGTGGCGCAGTATTTTCGCGGTGTCACAGAACGGGCTGATGGTGTACCAGCTGGGCAATGCCGCCTCCGCGAAAAGCAAGCTCGTCTGGTTCGACCGCTCCGGAAAGGCGCTGGCTGACTTCGATCCAGGTGAGAGCACAATCATTGATCTTCGCCTTTCGCCCGATAACAAGCGAGTGGCATTTGCCAGCGGGACCGGCATTTGGACGCTTGATCTTGTGCGCAAGACGAAGACGCGCATTACGTTCGACCAGCAAATCGTTCAGGAACCTACCTGGTCTCCCGATGGCAAAACGATTATGTTCTCCGCGCGAATGGCCAAAGGCGGAGGCAATGTCGAGATTCGTTCCAAAGCCGCCGACGGTAGCGGAGCTGAAAAGACATTGATCACCGAGCAAAATAATTATCATTATCCGGCATGGTCGCCTGACGGAAAGTACTTAACTTATATGTGGGGCGACGGGGAAAAAATGGTTTCCCTTTGGATGGTTCGCGTCGCGGGGGAGGCGAAGCCGGTAGCAATCCTGCAGCCGCCTTCGGCGCAGTCCAACTTCTACAGCTATCGGATTTCTCCCGACAGCCGATGGGTAGCCTACGTTTCGGACGAATCCGGAATGCAGGAGATCTACATAACGAGTTTTCCGGAAGGCAAAGGCAAATGGAAAGTGTCGTCGAATGGTGCGGCTTATCCGGCATGGCGCGCCGACGGGAAGGAACTTTTCTACCAGAATCTTGCCAATGATTTTTTCGCGTGCCCAATTGCTATGAAAGGATCGGAGATCGAAGTCGGCAGCCCGCAGCGTCTGTTCAACACCAGTGCACCCGGAATTGGCATATCGTTCGACGTTTCCGCCGACGGGAAGCGTCTGCTCATCAATCACGCGGAAGAAGAAGCCCAGGCTCCGCTCCAGTTGCTCACCAACTGGCCCGCAGAGTTAAAGAAATGATCGCGCCTGGATGAGCGGAAGTGGAAATCGACTCATCGCGCGATTCACTAACCTCCTTGACAGGACCTTACTGCGTTCCTAGAATCCAAGCAGCGCGGGCGCTTTGCGTCCCGAAGCTAAGTTTTTGCATCTAAATTAGTTAGCTGGAACCTGAATGGCCGAAAGCCTCGCCGGCTTTGCACCTCATAAACATGCCTTCTGATCCCAACATCGGCAAGCGGGAACGCGAAGTTCTTACCGCGATCGTGGAAACTTTTATTTCCACGGGCGAGCCCGTAGGTTCGCGCACGCTGTCACGATCGAATCGTGAAGGCCTTAGCCCAGCGACGATCCGCAACGTGATGGCCGATTTGTCGGAGGCCGGATTTCTCGAACAGACCCACACTTCATCGGGACGCATTCCGACTCCGGAAGCCTACCGCTATTACGTGGAGCAGATTTCCGGGACGGCCCAGCTTGCTCCGCAGGAACAGAGCATGATTTCCGAGTCCTTGGCCGGGATCAGCGACGTGCAGGAATTCATGGAACGCACTTCGCGGGTGCTGTCGCTGATCTCGCGAAATGTGGGCGTCACCGTGGCTTCAGGCGGTACTAAGAACGCGCTCGAGCATGTTTATTTTTCGCGGCTGGGAGATCAGAAAGTGCTGGCAGTGCTGGTGACGCGTTCGGGTTTGGTGCGCGACCGGGTGTTACGGCTCGATCTGGCGCAAAGCGAACTTGATCTGGCGGCGCGCTACATCAACGAAAATTTTCGCGGATGGACGATGGAGACGATGCGCGCCGAACTGGCGCGAAGAATCGAACAGGAGCGCAGCGAATACGATCGGCTGATGAATTCGATCGAGCAACTCTACAAACAGGGTGCGCTCGCCTCGGAAGCGGGAACCCAGGTGGTGTTCGTAGAAGGCGCGGCAAACCTGGTCACAGGGCAGGAGGATCGTCAGCGTCTGCAGGAGATGTTAAAGACTCTGGAGGAAAAAGAGAAAATCGCAAAACTTCTCGGCGCCTATCTGGACGTAAAGCAAGAGGCCGTGAGAGTGGTCATTGGACTGGATGACGCGATTCCGTCGATGCAGAACTTTGTCCTAATCGGAGCCCCGGCGCGCTCGGGAAGCGACATGGTCGGATCGCTGGCGGTTATCGGACCCACGCGGATGGATTATCAGCACACTATGACGGCGGTTTCCTACATTGCTCGCCTGTTCGATAAAATTTTGAATGAATCGGAGTAACCAGGTTTTTTATGAGTAAAGTTAACGGCAGATCGGAAGCAGAAAGATCGGAAGTGCAAAGAACCGGCCTGGATTTAGAGCACGAACTTCCCGCGGCCAATACCGAATCGGAAAGTCCGGGAACTTCGTCTGCGGGTGGAGGAGCGTCCACTCTCGAGTCGGAGTTGCAAAAAGTGAGAGCGGAGCGCGACTCGCTGCTTGATCGCCTGGCACGCATGCAGGCGGAGTTCGAGAACGTGCGCCGCCGAAACGCAAAAGAACAGCAGGATTTCCGTGAGTATGCTGCCACGGACACGATTAAACCTTTGCTTCCCGTGCTGGACAGCTTTGAGCGCGCATTACAGGTGAAGTCAGAGCCAGCCGACTTCCGCAACGGAGTCGATCTGATTTACAAGCAGTTGCTGAGCGCGCTGGCCAAGCTTTCGGTGTACCCGATCGCCGCCAAGGGTGAGGCGTTTGATCCGCATTATCACGAGGCCATCGAAATGGTGGAAACCTCCGATGCGCCCGACCATCAGGTGATTGAAGAGTTGCAGCGTGGCTATAAGTTCAAAGACCGGCTGCTGCGTCCTGCGATGGTGAAGGTGGCAAAAAATCCTGGAAGGTAAGTTCCAACCCCAGCTTTAGTTCTCATGAAGGAGAGGCGTCACTGACCACGAACGCAAAACGCGACTATTACGAAGTGCTTGGCGTAAGCCGCACGGTAACCGAAGTTGAATTGAAGAGCGCTTACCGCAAGCTGGCCATGCAGTGGCATCCTGACCGCAATCCGAATAATCCTGATGCGGAAGAGCGTTTTAAGGAAGTAACCGAGGCTTACGCAATACTCGCGGACTCCGATAAACGATCTCTCTACGATCGCTACGGGCACGCGGGAGTGGGTGGCGCATCTTCGGGTGGTGCTGGTTTCGATCCCACGGTGTTCCAGGATTTCGGTGAGATCTTTGGTGAGTTCTTCGGATTCGGAGATGCATTTGGCGGCGGACGCCGCCGCAGCCGGGTACAACGGGGCGCGGATCTGCGCGAAGACATCACTCTGGAATTTGAGGAAGCTGTCTTCGGCACTGAAACGAATGTGACGGTCCGCCGTCACGAGGCTTGCGAAGATTGCCGCGGGTCGGGAGCAGCACCCGGGAAAGGTCCCACTACCTGCAAGTCCTGCGCAGGCCGCGGGCAAGTGCGATATCAGCAGGGTTTCTTCAGCATTGCGCGAACCTGCCCATCGTGTCAGGGAGCGGGCAGTGTAATCACTGATCCCTGCCCCAAGTGCAAAGGGGAAGGCAGGCTTTTGCGGCAGAAATCAGTGGACGCGAAGATTCCGGCAGGTGTTGAAGATGGCACGCGAATCAGGTTTACCGGCGGCGGTGAAGCTGGTCCCTTCGGCGGACCGGCCGGCGATCTTTACGTCGTGTTGCATGTAAAGGAGCATCCATTCTTTGTGCGCGAGGGAAATGATCTGCATTGCGCGGTTCCGCTTTCGGTGACGCAAGCAGCGGTGGGCGCAGAGATCAAGGTTCCCACACTGGAAGGCGAGCACACACTCAAGATTCCGGATGGAACCCAGCCCGGGACAACTTTTCGTGTTCGCAATAAAGGTGTTCCCGTGTTGAATGGTCACGGTAAAGGCGACCTCTACGTGGAGGTTCGAGTGCAGATTCCCACCAAGCTGAATAAGCGGCAAAAAGAATTGCTGCAGGAACTGGAGACCACCGCGAAGGTGGACAACCAACCGCTGGTGCGCTCGCTGCTGGGCAAAATGAAAGATCTGTTCGATTAAGCGAAAAGGAAGACTCTTATTCGTAGAGAACTTCGCCGCTGGCTGCACTTTTCAGGCGTTTCTTCAGAGCCTAAACTTGCATAACCGTTTAGCCTTCAACTCATGACGCGCCGCCGCTGGATTGCTGACGAAGTTTCCGGAGATCGCGCCGCGCTGGTTGGGGAGCATGCGTATCATCTGGTCCGCGTGCTGCGGGCTCGCGTCGGAGAAGATTTCGATATAACCATCGGCCACGGCGTTCGCCGCGGACGAATCACTTTGGTAAAAGAAGACCGCGTCGAGTTCGAGTTGGGCGAAATAATTTCTGCGGCTCGCCTGACTGACATCACCCTGGTTCTTGCGGTGTACAAATTTGATCGCATGGAGTGGGCGATTGAAAAGTGTACGGAGCTTGGCGTCTCGCGGATCGTACCAGTGATCTCGCGCCGCACGGATTCACATCTTGCGGCCGCGTCAAGAAAGCGAGTTGAGCGATGGCAGCGCATCGCCCGGCAAGCGGCGGAACAATCCCGCCGGACAACACCTCCGGACATCGCCGAGCCGATCAAGGTTTCCGAGGCGTTGAATAGTCCCAACGGATTGCGAATACTTTTAGCTGAAGCGGAAGAGCACACTTTGTTGCGAGATGTGCTGAACGATGTGCTGAACCAGGAAAGCGCCAGTAGCGGAATTATTCTGGCGATCGGTCCGGAAGGCGGATGGACGGAAGAAGAACTACAAACCTTTCATCAAGCCGGCTGGATTCCAGCGTCCCTGGGAGACACAATTCTCCGTGCCGAAACGGCGGCAATAGCTGCAACGGCGATTACGGCTTCCGCGTTGTACTCTCTCTGATTTTTCACAGCCCGCCAATTTCTGAACGTGGTGGTATTCTGAGCCCCAATGGCAGCTTCCAAAGTTCAATCTCATCCTGCTCCATTTCTTCCCGATGATCGCCAGCGCGAAGCGATCGAGCACGTTCACGGACCAATGCTGGTGGTGGCGGGCGCGGGAACGGGCAAAACTTCCGTCTTGATTCATCGCATCACACGGCTGGTAGAGATGGGCCATGCCAAGCCGGAGGAGATTCTTGCTCTCACTTACACCGTGGCCGCCGCGGGTGAGATGCGTGAGCGGGTCAGCAATTTGCTGGGCAAGAAGATTCATTCCGCTACATTTCATGATTACTGCAATGCCTTGTTGAAACGCGCCAAGAAGGACTTCGCCGTACTCGACGAAAAGGATCTGTGGATTTACCTCCGCAAAAGGATCCATGAATTTCGTCTTGAGCACTACATTCGCGCTGCAAACGTTGGACAGTTTCTTGATGATTTATTGCGCTTCTTGAACCGTTGCCACGATGAGCTAGTCACGTCGGAAAAATATGCGGAGTACGTTCAGCGTCTGGAGCGTGGCGAATCTACCGTTCCCCGAGTCGCCAAGTCAAAAGAGAAGCTGACCGATGCTGAAGTGATCGGACGCTGCCAGGAAATCGCCCGCGTTTTTGCCACTACTGAACGCTGGCTGCGCGAAGACAATTACGGAACCTTCAGCCACATGATCACGCGGGCGCATGAGTTGCTAACGACTGATGAAAAAGTGTTGAAAGAGGAGCGCGCGCGTGCCCGGTTCATTCTGGTCGACGAATTTCAGGATGCCAACTTCGCGCAGATCCAGATTTTGGCCGCTCTAGCGGGACACGACGCTAATATCTTTGCGGTCGGAGATCCGGACCAGGCGATCTACCGTTTTCGCGGAGCATCCAGCGCGGCGTTTCACCTCTTCCGCCGGCATTTCCCTGAGAGCAAGCTTGTCGTTCTAGGCAAGAATCGTCGTTCCACTACCCCGATTCTGCAGAGTGCTTTCTCGGTCGTCGATAAGAATCCGGCCGTCTTTCGCACCGGCGAACCGGGAGCATTTGCCTATAGCCGCACTCCGTTGCAGTCTGCGCGGGAAGAAGAAGCGATTCATCAGGGAAAACCCCTGCCCGCGTTTCCGGTAGAAGCGATTGCATTCACCGGCAAAGATGCAGAGGCGCCGGATGTGGTTCGTATCATTGAGGAAACACGGCGCCATTCGCGATGCAGATGGAAAGACTTCGCCATCCTCTACCGCTCTCATGTGAATCGCGATGACGTGGTGCAGCATTTGGCCGAGCACGAAATTCCATTCACCATCGAGAACATGGACGTTAGCGACACGCCCGAAATACGCGATTTGTTTGCCTGCGTCGCAACCGTGGTTGACCTGAGTGCCGATGCAAGCTTGTTTCGAGTGGCGGCGTTGCCGCAGTTCGAAGTAAATCCCGAGCAACTTCGCAGTGCGCTGCGTGCAATTGCGAAGGAATCAAGAGATGGAGTGGTCGTGCCACTGGCTTCGGTCCTCGATGGCGTCATCGGTGGTCCGGCGGTGTTGCAATGTGTGCGCCAGGCGCGGGATGAAGTTGACCGTCGGCAGGCGAAGGCTCGCGCGGCCATGCAGTTGATCGGAAAGCAATTCGGCCTCACCCTCAATTCGCCGGTGATGCAGGCAGCTCTGAAGTTTGTGGCTGACTGGGAGCAAAAGCCCACTACCAAAAGCGGAGATCTGCACGAATGGATCGAGTATCTGAGTTATTTTCGCGAAGCCTGCGGAACGATTCCGCTGGCGTCGAACGAAAGTGAGGACGCGGTGCGCCTGATGACGGCGCATGGAGCGAAAGGTCTGGAGTTCTCTCACGTTTTCATCCTGCGCGCTACCAGCCCATCTTTTCCCGCTAGTTATCGGGAAAGCCTGGTGGAGTTTCCACGAGAGTTGCGCGATCCGGATTCGGCCGTGGGAGGCGATGACAAGACGCTCCACGATCAGGAAGAGCGGCGGCTTTTTTATGTTGCGATGACCCGTGCACGGGACTCATTGCACATGTACGGAAAGCAGGGGATCGGACGCGACAAAACGCCGGCGGGCTTTCTGCGCGAACTGATCGGCAACCCGGGATTACAACGATGGCTCAGGGCGCGAGCCGCGCTGCCTTCGCAACCGGAGTTGATTGAGATCGCCGCGGCCGCGGACCCTGCTCATACTGAGGGCTCCCGCTTGCCCGCGTGGCTGGTACTGCCGGCGATCGATGGACTGGACGCCAAACTAAGCGCTAGTGCCATCGAAACCTATGAGACTTGCCCTTTGCAGTTCAAATTCGAGCGTGAATGGAAACTCTCGCGCCAACTCCACGCGGCGGTGCAGTACGGGGCCGCAATGCACCGGGTGTTGCGCACCTACTATGACTCAGTTCGTCTACGCAGGATTAAGCCGGACGACGAGTTGCTGCTGCAGTTTCGTGACGACCTGCTTTCGACTGGAATTCAGGATGATTATCAGCGCGATTTGTACCTGGAACAGGGCCTGGAACAACTAAAAGAGTTTCTCGCTGGAACACGCTCCGCGACACTGCCCGAGGTTCTGCATACAGAAGAGTGGTTTGACGTGGAGATCGCGGGCACTAAGCTTACAGGACGGATCGACCGGGTGGATCGTGCGCCCGATGGCAGCGTGGTGATCGTCGATTACAAAACCGGGAAGGCGCGATCGCAGGAGGACGCCGACGAGAGCCTGCAGCTTTCAATCTATGCCATGGCCGCCGAGCACAGGTGGGGATACCGCGTAAGCGAATTGGTGTTTCATAATCTCGAAGGAAACATTCCGATCATTTCGAAGCGCACAGAGTTTCAATTGGAACAGGCTCGAGAGCGAGTGCTGGCCGTGGTGCGCGGCATCGCGGATGGGAACTTCAAACCGAAGCCCGATTTCTATTGCAACTTTTGCGCCTTTCGCGGGCTGTGTCCGGCGCGGGAAAAGCGTGCGCCGAATGTTAGCTTGAATGTTGGAAAAACGGCGGCAAAGGCGCTGGATTGATTTGCCGCGGCGGTCAAAAGTTTTAGACAAAAACTTAGGGGACGCTTTTGGCGTCCCCCTTTGACTTCATACTGACTTCTTAATGCTTCTTTTTCTTCTTTGCCTTTTTCTTGGTTGCCATTGGTTCTATTCTCCCTTCCATTTTCATGGAAAAATCTGCAACGATGTTTAGTTGCAACTAAATGAAGTATTCAGTTAATGAAAAATGAAGTCAAGAAAAAAATGAACGTAGTGTGGCGAGCGATGGTGTACCAAAGTCACAGAGAGAAGAGAGCGAGCGACAAAATCTGGTCGATGCAGCAATGAAATCTGCCGAGTGGCTGACTGGCGGGAGACGAGAAAGTGTCGGACGCACTTGGTTTCATCTGCAGATTTTTCGCGGGGCGACCACTGAGCAATGCTGTCCCAATATCGCGGAAGTTCATCTTTTCCGCGTTCCGCTGCATCTATAATGAAGTTGCGAATCTTCGCGGGAGCATGATCTATGGCGGGTTTCGACGATGTTGTCATCATTTCCGGCTGCCGGACGGCGGTAGGAAAATTCCAGGGAAGCCTGAGCGATTTGGCCGCTCCGAAGCTGGGTGCGGTGGTGGTGCGCGAGGCGGTGAAGCGCGCCGGATTGAACTCCGATCAGATTGACGAATGCATCATGGGCAACGTTCTCCCCGCAGGATTGGGACAAAATCCCGCGCGGCAGGCTGCAATCTTCGCAGGATTGTCTCCGGCGACAGGTGCCATGACAATCAACAAAGTTTGTGGCTCCGGACTGAAAGCGGTTGCTCTCGCGGCGCAAGCGGTGCAAACGGGAAACAGTTCCATCGTCGTCGCAGGCGGCATGGAATCGATGACGAACGCTCCTTACTTGCTGCCGCAAGCACGCAAGGGATACCGGCTGGGCGATGGCAAAGTGATCGATTCCATGGTGCACGATGGACTGTGGGACATTTATAACGACTACCACATGGGCGTCACCGGAGAAAACGTCGCCGAAAAATATGGCATCACGCGGGAAGAGCAAGATGAGTTCGCGGTCAGCTCGCATCGCAAAGCGATCGCCGCGTGGAAAGAGTGCCGCTTCAAGTCGCAGATCGTGCCGGTAGAAATTCCCGCAAAGAAGAAGGGCGAAGCGCCGATATTGTTTGAGAGAGACGAATCGCCGCGCGAGGATACGACCCTTGAAGCGCTCCGGGCGCTGAAGCCCGCATTCAAGAAAGATGGAACGGTAACCGCGGGCAATGCGCCAGGAGTGAATGACGGGGCCGCGGCGGTCGTGGTCACCAGCGCAGCGCGCGCGAAGGAACTTGGCGTACAACCGATGGTTCGAATCGTGGCGCAGGCCACCAGCGGAGTCGAACCCAAATGGGTGATGATGGCGCCCGTCGATGCGGTGCGAAAAATATGGGAAAAGACGGGATGGAAAAACGAAGACGTCGACCTCTATGAACTCAATGAGGCATTCTCGGTGCAGGCGCTGGGGGTCACACGCGAACTCGGACTCGATCTGAACAAGGTGAATGTGAATGGCGGAGCGGTCGCTATTGGCCATCCCATTGGAGCCAGCGGTGCGCGAGTGCTGGTGACTTTGATTTATGAGATGGCACGGCGAGATGCGAAGCGCGGAATCGCTGCGCTGTGCTTAGGCGGGGGCAACGCGGTTGCGATGGCTGTGGAAAGAAATTAGTGCGGCAGTCCCGACTAAAGAACTTGATCAGGCAGGATTGACCGGGTTTAGAGAAGCAGCGGCGGGCAGTGATA
This sequence comes from Candidatus Sulfotelmatobacter sp., assembly GCA_049684755.1. Lineage (GTDB taxonomy): Bacteria > Acidobacteriota > Terriglobia > Terriglobales > Acidobacteriaceae > Sulfotelmatobacter. Next base: position 6,585 of record JBAVGI010000060.1, on the reverse strand, counting down.
CTGTAAATACCGCACCGCCTCCGGGAGCATTGGCGGCCTCAACCGTTCCGTTGTGCTCCTTCATCACAGATTTGCAGATGCTCAAGCCCAGCCCTGTGCCCCGTCCCGGCCGCTTCGTCGTATAGAACGGATCGAAGATGCTGGTGAGAATTTCTGCGGGAATCCCGGGACCATCGTCCAAAAAGCTGGCCCATACCGAATTTCCGCTGGTTCCGAGGCGGATGCGCAGCGTGCCGCGGTCGCGGGTTTCGCGGATGGCCTGTTCCGCATTCAAAATCAAGTTCAAGAAGATCTGCATCAACTGGTGGGGGTCGCCCTGAACGTAAGGCAGCCCGGGCTCGCGTACGAAGTCCACGGTGATGTTGTTCTTTCGCAGCGAGTAGGAGTGGAGGTTAAGCGTGCGCTCAACGATCTCCCCAAGGTTGACACGCGTTTTGCCCGGTGTGGGCGGAGTTGCAAAGTAAGTGAGGTTGTGAACAATTTCGGCCGCACGTCGTGCTTGCTGCTGCAATATGCCGATCTGTTTTCGGGCCGCATCCGTGGTCTGACTGTCCTGCAGAAGTTCGCTGACGCCGAGAATGCTGGTGAGTGGATTATTCAATTCGTGGGCAACACCGCCGATCATGGCGCCCATGGCGGCGAGGCGTTCGCTCTGAACCACCTGTTGCTCAAACTTCTTTTCCCGGGTGATATCGCGGACGGAAATGATGACGCCGGCAAGTTTGGAATCGGCGTCGAAAAACTGGCTGGCAGAGGCGCGCATCGTGCGCCCGCCGCCATCGCTGCGGCGCGCCCCATATTCGGCGGATCCGAATCCTTTGCTGCCGGCAAGTACATCACGGTAAAGCTCCAACAGTTCGGGAGAGTGACGCTGAGTTTCAGAAATCTTCTTGCCCAACAACTCTTCGGACGGGCACTCGAGCAACTCACGGACTCGGGAACTCACGAAGGTATAACGCTCCTCCAAATCGACCACCAGAATAAGATCGGGAAAACTCTCCAAAAGACGGCGGCTGAATTCTTCCTGGCGCGCCACCTGGCGCTCCAGCTTGCGCCTCTCGGTGACGTCCACCAATGTGCCCTGATAACGAATCAACTTGCCCGCATCATCCCATACTGCACGAGAAGATTCCAGAAATACGGCAGCGCCTCCGTCCTTCTTGCGGAGCGTGATCTCTCGGGCGCGCACTCCGCCGCGATCATCGAGGGCTCGACCAAGGACCGCGGGTTGCTGGGGATCCAGGTTCAGCTGCGGAGGCTCGAGGGCAAGAAGCTCTGCTTTTGTGGCATAGCCTAAAATGCTGACCAGCGCCGGATTGGCGTCCAGAAGCTTGCCTTCCGGCGTACTGAAATATGCGCCTTCCTGCAAAGTCTCAAAGAGTTGCGTGAAGCGAAGCTCCTTCTCATGTTGCTCGGTGACGTCGCGCCCGAGCACGCTCACGCCGGCGACTTCGCCGCTTTTCATGATTGCATTCAGGACGCAATCGAAATAGAAGGGCCGGGAATTATTCTTGAACCGCAAACGCACCGTCCCGGCCCAGTGCCTCTTGTCCAGAAAGCGTACGAGTTCTGCTTCCATGGTGGCACGGGTGGGCTCTTCGATAAACTCGAAGAATTTCTGTCCTACGATTGCGGTATAAGGAAGCCCTACCAGCTGGCTGATGCGCTTATTGACGGTGCGGAGTGTACCGTCGAGCGATACGGCGCAAGCCGCGTCGTCAATCGAGTCGATCAACTCTTTGAAGTTGCGCTGAGAGCGCGCAATCATTTCGTTCAGTTGATCGAGCTGCTCTTCCGAGGGAGCCGCTCCTACATGTTGCTGCAAATCCTGAAGCAGAATTTTAAGTTCGCCGACTTCCTTGCGGCGGCCGTAGGCATAGACGGCCAGAAGCACCGACAGAACCAGCACGCCCACCGCCATTGGACCGAGGTGGTAAGGCAAGGCTTCCAGTCGTTCCCAGGCCAGCGCGGCAAAGCCGGCAGCCAGCAGCACCATGAAAAGTAAGATCCAACGCCAAAGCTGAGATTCCTCGCGCTCCAGATTGCGCGGAGGGCGGGAACGTTGAGAACTGCCGGGAGAGGCCTGCATCATTAGGGGGTCAGGTTACCGAGCGACCAAACGATCAATCAATCGAACCATCGTAAATTATACCGACCGAGGAGGAAGAATCATCAGTCCATTGCACAATGTTGGTTACTAACGAACTCCCACCCGTCAAGGGTTTTCTGTAACTTAGTGATTTCACGAGTCCGGGAAATCCCATAAATCCTAAAAACCACTCAGAATGGGGACACGTTCGTCGCATACCGGTAGCGCTGTATTGCACCCCTCGCTTACTCGGCTGTATTCTTCGGTCACCGGGAGCCCAATTGTCACGGGCAGGCTAATGGTTCGCTTGAGGTTTTTCCAAGGGCTGTAGATTCGTAAGAATGTCGCTCGACATTCGTTTGCGCTAGACGCAAGCCAGCCAATTTTTCACTCAGCCACATCTCCAAAAATTAGCGTGCGCCCACGGAATCTCCGTGTGCGCGGAAAGGATTTTCATGGATTACAGCACCCAAGAATTGCAGGAGCGCCTTGTGCTGACCAACTCCATCGTCCGAAATTTAGAGATCATCAACGCTGACCAAAACGACCTTGAGGAATTACAGGAGCAGACTTCCCGGATTTGCGCTGGGCTCACCCAGATCAATGAAGATGAAAACAATTTGGATGAATTACAGCAAGAGACGGGGAAGATTGTGGCAAATCTGCAAGCCATTGATGAGCACGAGCGACCTCGAAACTAACGCGAACGTTGGGGCGCTATGTATACCTATCAGCGGAGGAAATATGAACAAACCGATCGCCGTAAGAAACTATAAAAACAAGACGGGCACTCAGGTTAGCGCCCATCGCCGCCGTAAGGTCGGGCGTTTCCTTATTGGAGATGTCAATCAGGGTTATGCCTATCGCCCGGTCACTAAAAATGAGGATGACCCGCTGTACAACATTGATTCCTCAACCCACACTCAGGATTTTTCCCCAAGCGCAGGACTGCGTGGACGAATGGCACCGGATATGTGGCGCTGGGGACAAAACTGAACTAATTGCCTATTTGGTTCAATCCTACGGCTACACCCCAGAAGAAGCGAGGCTCGCTGCGGACTGGAAAGGTAAGGGAGGATTTGTGGTGTCACCGTAGACACTAGACCAAGACCTAGGCCCCATGGGTGTGAACCCACTGCAGCATCTTCTCGCTATTCGCGGGGTCGCCTACTCTAGCACCCCCGCTACCACGGCGATGGGATTTGGCCTTCCTCGGCAGCGCGGACTGATTGGCCAGCACTCCCGCGAAGAATGCATAATCCTGCGTCTTTAGCCCAGCCGGATTGTTTAGCGCTGTCAAAAGTTCAGGGTACTTCTTCTCTTTGATAAGTGCATCAAGCTGCTCTGATCCCCTGGACGTACCTGCGGGCGGTCTTTCCAACGCAACGCCGGCGGCGATCACTAGTGTAAACACCAACGCCGCCCCAGTGACAATCCGGATGCAGTGACGTGAAACTATGGCTGCGTCACGAGGAGCAATAAAGCAGTCGGTACACACCTCCGCCTTAAGCGTATGATGCGGACCGCTCGGTTGGGGAGCAACGTGCATGTCGCAGACTGCCCTCATCCCCCTGAATTCTGACCACTCTATTGTGTCATTAGAGTATATAGCTCGATTTCGTTCCTCGAAAAGTTCAAGGACTAGAGATGGCTGATAACACTCCTGGATGTCAAAACGTAGACCCTCGCACTTTGCCACAGATACCGCGAAACATCGGACGAGATGTCTCCGCGATACACCCGGCCATTCGCTGAGTCGTTTCAGTTTGGCGCAGAATGGTGATACCAAGTCGGTGACAAATGAGCAATTGGTGCGAGGAGAAAGGTGTTCACGACGCAGCGCTCGCGTTCTTTCGAGTCATGAAGTAGTAGATGGTTGGAGTAACGAACAACGAGAGCACCATTGCAATCAGCAACCCACCGATAACTGCAACGGCTAACGGCTGCAACATTTCAGAACCAGCGCCTATACCCAGCGCCAGCGGGATCATCCCCGCGACCGCAGCGATGGCGGTCATCACAATCGGTCGCAGCCTTCTGCGGCCCGCTTGAAAGATCGACTCTTCCTTGGAGTAGCCCGCACTGAGGAACTTCTCATCCGCATCGAGCAGCAGAATTCCATTCTTGGCGACGATACCTATCACCATAATGAGTCCCATGAAGGAAGACAGGTTGAACGTGATCCCGGTGATCAGCAGGGCGACGAAAACCCCAGCCGTCGACAAGATCGCAGAAACCAGAATCGAAATTGGGGCCGAAAAATTCCGGAATTCGAACAGAAGGACTAGAAACACGAAGACAATCGCCATGCACAGGACCATCGTCAAATCGCGGAAGGACTGCTGTTGGGTTTGGTACAAGCCGCCGTATTCGATTCGGATGGACGCTGGCAGATGCATTTCAGCAATTATTTTCTTCACCTCCGCGATGCCGTGCCCCATGTCGAGGCCTTCAAGCCGCGCGGTTACCGCGACGTAACGTTGCTGGTTGTCTTGCAAAATCTCGGTCTGGCCGGGCATTTCCGTCATAGTTGCCAGCGAACCCAGGTTCGCGACCTGACCGCCCGGGCCCACCAGCATTGTGTTGTTCATGGCGTCAACCGAAGAGCGAATGGCCGCCGGATAGCGGATGCGCACTGGATACGGACGATCGTCAATCACAACCGGTTGCAGCGCCTGGACGCCATCGAGCATCGCCTGGGTTTCGTCGGCCAAGGCTTGCGGGGCGAAACCAACATGCGCGGCTTTCGCCATATTCACTTGATAGGAGACCGCGGGCCCACTTGTGGTCGACTCGATTCCGTTATCGATATCGACAACCGGGCGGCGTCCGCCCGCCTGGATCTTTCCGATGGCGTCGGCGACTTGGGGCGCCCAGTCATCGAGCAGCTTGGCATCAGGGGAAAACATCATGATGTGGATCGGCTGCGGTGCGTTGGTCAGGTCTCCAATCATGTCTTGCAGCTTTTGAGTGAACTCCACTTCAACGGCCGGCTCCGCCTGAGCGACCTTCCCCCGGAGTTCGTCCATGATCTCCCAGATATCGCGGTGACGGTCGGTTTTCAAATCCACGGAAATATCTCCCGTGTTCGCTTCGGTCACGGCAGCCAACCCCAATTGGAGGCCGGTACGCCGAGACGTGCTTGCCACCTCGGGAACCGATTGCACGATTTGCACAACATGCGAGATCATCCGATTGGTTTCCGCGAGCGAGCTTCCCGGCGGTGTTACATAGTCGACGATGAAGCTGCCTTCGTCCATCTTCGGCAACAGATCGGATCCGATGTGCTGGTAGCAGACGTAAGAAACCACGATCAGAGCAACCGTAAGAAAAGGAACCCAAACCGGACGCTTGAGACTTCGCCGGAACCATGCTTCGTAGAAGCGAATCACGTGTCCGAAGAATCCCTTCATCAAGTGTTCTTCTTCGGCTTGCAGCAATCGATTTACCTCGACCTGTTTAACACCTTCGTCCGAGCCGCTGAAACCTTCCGGGCACGAGGCGGCCACCGCCGCGTGCTGCTCATCTGTTGCGGGATGCTCTTTGCCGGCCGGCTTCTTCAGCAGGTAGATACAGAGCGTCGGCGTCCAGGTGAGCGCGAGCGCGAGCGACGTTAGCAAGGCGGCTCCGATCGTAACTGCCATCGCACGGAAGAAAACGCCGGTGACTCCAGTGATTGCCACTAAAGGCAGAAAGACCACGATCGGCGTCAGGGTGGAACCGACGAGCGGCAGGGAAAGCTCGCGAAGCGTCATCGCGACTGCCTCATATCTCCCCTCTCCCGCTTCCCGGTGCAGCGTCACATTTTCCAGAACAACGATCGCGTCGTCGATAATCAGGCCGACAGCGGCCGCCATTCCGCCCAGCGTCATCAGGTCGAAACTCTCGCCGAGGAGTTTCAAAACGATGAATGTAACCAGCAAACTAATTGGAATTACCATTCCGGCAATGAACGAAGTGCCCCAATCACGCAGAAAGAGCACCAGGACGGCTGAGGCCAGCAACAAGCCGATCACAATTGCATCACGGACGCTCTTGATGGATTGACCCACAATCCACGATTGATCGTAGAAAGTGCTGACGTGCACGCCCGGGGGCAAAGACTTTTCAATCTGGCTCATCTCTGCTTGGACGGCGTCAGCCACCTGCAGGTTGTTGCTTCCGCGTTGCCGATTGATGTTGATCAGTACAGCAGGCTTGCCATTCGCGGTGACGATCGTGAAGGTTGGCGCAAACGAACGCGTGACCTGGGAAACATCACCGACAGAGATGGGGCTGCCGCCGGGCGAATTCTTCACAAAAATATTGGAAATATCCTGTGCGTTGTGCGCCTGCCCCGAAATCAAACCGAGATACAGCTTGTGGTTCCGCTCAAAGAGTCCGGGAGACTCGATGATGTTCGAGCGATCCACCGCCGCCAGAATATCCGATACATTCACCGAGGCAGCGCGCAACTTGGCCGGGTCGGGAATGATGTGAAACTCCGGCGCCTCGCC
>JBAVGI010000059.1:0-5548 GCA_049684755.1 Candidatus Sulfotelmatobacter sp. | reverse complement strand
GTGCTGCCGGTGGGCGGCGCCCCTGTGTTGCCGGTGGGGGGAGTTGAGGGCGATGCCTGGCCGGGAGTGGCGGCTCCGCCTTGGGATCCAGCTCCTCCGGCCGATCCTGCTCCTCCGCCGGGCGCTGCTTGTGCCACGACCCACGTCGCGCAGAACAAAATCACAGACAATAACGTAAGTTTTTTCGCTGACATCTTCATCATGAAGCCTCCAGCATTGAATTTGCAGTTTCCCTTTCAATGCCGGCGAACCGGCTGGCTCAAGGGATCCATGGCTAGAGTGTGAGCGCAGGCTCGCGAGATGAATATCCAGCGGATGCGGTAGGCAGGAGTTTGGGATTCCTTAGGAAGAAGAAAAAAATCCAGCGCAGTCGACGTGAAGAATGCTGTGCGAATTATTTCTTATAGAGAGTTGGCTGTGGACCTTTTTCCAGCGTTTTTCTGTCCCAAATCCAGCCCTCGCGGGTATAGCTGGCGAGTTCGAAATCCTGGGTGAGTTCGAGCGCATCGACTGGACAAGCATCCTCGCACAGGCCACAGAACATGCAGCGGCTCAGATCGTAGGTGAAGTTGGTGAGTTCTTTGCGGCGGGTCTGCTCGTTGCGGGCGCTGGAGACGACAATCAGATTTTCCGGGCAGGCCAGCGCGCACAAATCGCAGGCAATGCACATGGTCTCGTCAGTGTCTGGATTGACATTCAGCCGGGGAGCGCCGCGGTAACGCTCGGCCACTTGCGGCCGCTCCATGGGATATTGCTCGGTATAAATTTCCTTGGGATCCTGATAACGGAATGTGACCTTCAAACCTTGCAACAGGTCAACGAGGAAAACTTTGCGGAGCAAGTTGGGAATCCCCATAACGGGGTAAGCATACCACTTGGCAGTCGCTGTTTGCATCTCGCTGCACCCATGTCTCGCAAAGGCAGCGAGACATTAACCCTGGCGCTTCACCCGGGCTCAATTGTAGGTCAAGAAATTTGGGAACTTTCGCGGGCGCTTCCGCGTAGTTAAGAAGAGAGAATGCTATGCAAGGCTATCTCGCCAAATTGACGCCGAAGGCCCGGATGCTACTGGTGCTGCCATTGATCCTAATCGCATATCCTGTGGTAATGATTCTGGTGCCGGCAATCATTCATGCGATCGTTCCCGATGTGGTGCGATCCGTGTTGAGCCTGCTGTGAACTTTCCGCCGGTAGCGTCTGTCCAGCCATTGGAAGCGCATGAGTGATAATCTGCGCCCAGGGCTTTTGCTCGATCACCGGCAACAGCCCACTGTACATTCAGAAGCGATCAGAACCATACCCATAACCGATGAGCAACGATGAGCTTTGGATGGAGGAGGCTTTGCGATCAGCGCAGCGCGCGCTGGAGGCGGGCGAAGTTCCAGTTGGGGCAGTGGTGGTATGCGGAGGACGCATCGTTGGCCGGGGATGGAACCGGAACATTTCAGATTGCGATCCAACCGCGCATGCGGAGATGGTTGCGCTGCGCGAGGCGGGCGCAGCGTTGGGGAATCATCGTCTGGGGGAGTGCGACCTGTTTGTTACAATTGAGCCGTGCCCAATGTGCGCGGGCGCTATGGTGCATGCGCGGATCAAACGCCTGATTTACGGCGCAGACGATCCGAAAGCAGGCGCGGTTCGGTCGGCGATGAAGCTGCTGGAACAACCTGAATTCAATCACCGCGTCGAAGTTCGCGGGGGAGTGCTGGCGGGACGGGGCGCGGAGGTTTTGCAGGAATTTTTTAGAAGCCGACGCTGAGTTTGCGGCGGCAATATTCCCGAGAGCCGACGGTTTACAGCTTTTTCCACGCGGAGAGGTGCGTGAGTGGTTGAAACGATCCGCCTCGAAAGCGGACATACCTTAACGGGTATCGTGGGTTCAAATCCCACCCTCTCCGCCATATCTAAAGACTTACGAGTGTTGAAATCCATTTGAATCTGCAATTGGTTTTGCTAGGTTTTGCGCTGTTTTGGCGGCTTCTGTTTTTCCCGTTCCGCATTGATCCTCGCTTCGGCCGCAAGGCTTTCTCTCTCGAAACCCGACATCGTGCATGGGTAATCCAGAACGTTCGTTGAATGGGGTTTTACAACAGGCTTGACTTTCTTCTTAGCGTACATGACGACCGCAATGTTAGCACCAGGCGGTTGATTCGTCTGCACTGTAGCGCACGATCTGAATTTAGTCGGCCATCATAGAAGTAGGCGGATTGGTTCGGGAACTCGCGACGCGCTTGACGTAGCAATCCTCGTGGATGGCCTTGCCTTCCTCGTCGGCGCATAGATCGACGCTCAGATCGACTGGCTTGCTGCAAATGTTGCATGGTACCTGGGGAGAATGACCACCCATAATTCCCTCCTTTGGACGGTCATATGTAGCGTAAGGGAAAACGGGAATGCAGACTGGTCACTATTGACCGACTTGGGAATTGTTCTCAACGTCGCAGAAAAGCTGAGACCGCGATACTCCGTCCAGATACCGAAGACTGAACATGCTTCGCCATTCTGGCCAGAATGTCACGTTGAACGGTGATCTGTTTCCTTGTGCTGTTTTTGATTCAGGGCTGAAATGAATTGGTCAGTCATCAGACCAATTCCAATGCTCGGCACTGAATCAGCTCGCGTTGAGTTCCAAGCCATCCCGAGAAACAAGGTTTACCGGCAGGTCGCTAAGCGATTGGAGCGGCGGATTGCGGAAGAACTGAAACCGGGCGACCTACTCCCGCCGGAACGCGAACTGGTCCGAATGCTGGGCGTGAGCCGCAGCTCCGTGCGCGATGCCATTCGTACCCTGGAACTGATGGGCCTGCTTGAGCCGCGACAAGGCATCGGAACTGTGGTTTGCAATCCGATGCCAACGACGCCAGACCCTCTGGCTGCGGCACTCCTGGAAAAGCGAAAAAAGATTGCGGACTTGCTTGATGTGCGCCGGATGATCGAGCCAGCCTTGGCCGCGCGGGCCGCTGTGCAGGCCTCGCGAGAGGCGATCGTAGGTATGGAGGATATTCTTTCGCTCCAGGAAGCGAAGATACGCGTGGGCGACCTTGGAATCGAGGAGGACTCCCGGTTTCATTACGCCATTGCTTTAGCGTCCGACAATGCCGCGGTGTTGAAGATTGTCGACGTCCTGATGGATTTGTTGCGTGAGACGCGGGAGAGATCGTTGCAGGTGGAAGGACGGCAGGAAAAATCGCTTGCTGGTCACCACCGGATTCTCTCCGCTTTGAAGTTGGGCGACGCTGCAGCCGCTGAGTCTGCCATGCGCCGGCACCTGCAGGAAATTGAAAGCGTTGTGCTGAAAAAGCTCTAAGAGAATGGAGGTTGCCAGATGGGTCAATTATTCGCGGTCGAAGTAATTTATCGGGGAGTCTTTCAAAAGACTCTAGCGAAGAACATTACGCGCGACATTGTTTTAGCCGCGCACAACGAAGGCAAACTGGGCATTTCCTTTGGTCGTTACGGGGATGCTCCTGAACGCAACGGTATTCCAGCCAAGAGTTTCGCCATCGTCGCCAAAGACGAGTTGACGCTCGAAGCCGGAATGGCGCAATACGAGCCCAAGCAAGTCGATCTGACCGTGGTTCTCGATGACACGCTCTGCAAGGGCGGAGAGTCGTGGGCATGGTACGGATTACAGCCGGTGCATCACGCTCTGAAGCCGGGACACACCCTCATCGTAATTTCGCTCGAGGATGCGCCCACACTGCTGAAGAGCATTCATCGCCGGGAAGAGCCTTACAAGCTGGGAATCATGAAGGGCGTCACCAGTTTCTCGGGCATGTGGGTGTTTAAAGATGACCACACGGATGTCCGCGTTCTGGGCGCGATCGCCAAGGCGCTACCGGAAGTTTTCAGCCTGAAGTCGGTGGAGCAATTCATTAGCGACAAGCTGAAAAGCGCATTGAAAGTCACTTCCGCTCGCAACGCGTTCGAGCGCTTCACCACAGTGCCGGTAAAAGCGGGCGAAGGAAATCCCGAAGCCCCGTTCAAGTTTGAACTGCCCGGCTGGGAAGATATGCGGTCCGGAGTTTCGATTAAAGGACAGCCGCAAGGCGGTCCGTACCCGGATCCGACCACAGGTAAGGTCGGAGGGTTCCGGCCAGCCCGCAATGAACTGTTCAAAAAGTATTCCACGCGCACACTGCGGCCGGTCATTAATTTCTCGACCTGCACCAAGTGCACGCTGTGCTGGCTCAACTGTCCGGATGCGTCCTTCGACGTCACTCCAGACGGAACCTACGACGCGAATCTCGAAGCCTGTTGCGGTTGCGGCATTTGCGAAGAAGTTTGCCCGGTGAAGGATTGTGTCCACATGGTGAACGAGTCGGAATTCCATGACAACAAGAGCCAGTGGGAAGCGTTCAGGGCAGACAAGGACGCTTACCTGAAATGGCTGGAGACCACAATCGAGAAGGCTGAACCGATCGAGAAGCGGTCGCATGGATTCCGTTATCGCGGCCAGTATGCAGAACAGATCCCCGAGGCACTGGAGATCGCAAAGAAAGGCTAGCAGCCCAGCGGGCAATTAAGAATCAGCACCAACACTTGCCCGAATGAAAGACAAGGAGATTGAAATGGCGACATTAACACTACCGGTTGAAGAAAAGAAAAAAGGTACCGAGCAGGAAGCCCTGATCACTGGCGCCGAGGCCATTGCGATTGCCTGCAAACTGGCCAACGTGGACGTGGTCACGGCTTACCCGATCCGGCCTTACGACACGGTCATGCAATACATCAGCCAACTGGTCGCAGATGGCGAAATGGATTGCGAATATATCGTGGCGGAGGGCGAGCATTCTCAATTCGAAATCGTGAAGCACGCGTCGGTTTGTGGAGCGCGCGTGTTCTGCGGTTCGAGCGGCGTCGGCTGGATGTATGCGATGGAATGTTTGACCGTAACTCCCGCGCTCCGCGTCCCCATGATTGCCATGGTGGGCAACCGGGCGTTGGACGATCCCGGCGCGTTCGGCGTTGAACACAACGACGCTCTGGCCGTCCGTGACCTGGGCTGGATGTTGACCTGGGTCGATAGCGCGCAGGAAGCCCTGGACACGGCCCTGATCGCGTATCGTGTGGCAGAAGACCGCCGCATGTTCGTACCCTGTGCGATCAGTTGCGACGGGGCATTTCTCACTCACTCACAAGCGCTGGTGCAGATCCCGACATCGCAGCAGGTGAAGAGTTTCCTGCCTCCGTACGATCGCGGCGATCTGCTGCTGCATCCGGACAACGTTATTTCGGTGGCCCCGCAGGCTAACGAAGATTGGGTCATGGAAATTCGACGGCAGAACTACGCAGTCACAGAAATTGCGTGCGATGTGATTCGCGAAGTCTATGCCGACTTCGAGAAAACCTTCGGACGCAAATACGGCAATCCGTTTTTCGAAGAATATATGACGGAAGATGCGGAAGTCGTACTGCTGGGCATGGGAACACTCTCGACGCCCGTCAAAGTAGCCATCCGCAAGATGCGCGAAGAGGGGAAGAAAGTCGGGTTCGTTCGCCTCCGCTGGTTCCGGCCGTTTGCCGGTCCAGAGATTGCCAAGTGCCT
>JBAVGI010000058.1:0-15205 GCA_049684755.1 Candidatus Sulfotelmatobacter sp. | reverse complement strand
GCATGAAGCGATGGACTTTGAGTTAGAACGGTTCATGCATTTGTATGCGATGAATCGAGGGATCTTGTTGACGCCGTTTCATAATATGGCATTGATGTCTCCGCAGACGGAGAAGGACGATGTGGATCTGCATAGCAAAGTTTTTCGGGATGCGGTGAGGGAGTTGGTGGGGTAGGCAGGGCAGAGCCATCATTTTCTCATTCGTTGCGGCGCGGGTAGAAGCCGCGCCCTTTCAAAAACGGTCGGATTGCCGGCTCATTTCAGGCGTCCCTACGGGACACTGGATCTTCTTCGGGATGGGTTCCCGCCACTGAAGTGGCGGGCTGTTTTCGGTCTGTCCCTCCGGGACAGGTGATGTTTCTTCCTCAGTTCAAATCCCTCGAACTCTGTTCCTGATGTAATCTTTGTGTCTGCATGAAGATTTCTATGGGGAAGTTGCTGCTGACGATGTGTGCGACGATTGGGCTGAGCGGGTGCGCATCGATTGGGCCGCCGGAAGCGCCGTCGCTGGAGTTGCCGAAGCCGCCTACCGATTTGCGCGCTTCGAGGAAGGGCGACAAGGTAACGCTGACCTGGACGATTCCGCAGCGAACGACGGACCGGCAGAGTGTGCGCTACCTGGGGAAAACCGAAATCTGCCGCGGCATTGCGATGGTGCTCAAGCAATGCGGAACACGGGTGGGAGAAGCGGCGCCACCGGCGGCCTTTGCGGGAAAGAAAAAGTCGGCCGCGAAAAAACTGACGGCGACTTTTGTTGACACATTGCCTGCCGGCCTGGAGCAGGAACGTGCGATGGAGTTTGCCAGCTATGCGGTTGAGGTGCTGAACACGGCGGGGCGCGGCGCGGGGCTTTCGAATCAGGTGCGGGTGGCGCTGGTGCCGACTCTCGCGCCGTTCGGTGCTTTTGCGGCGACGGTGTTGGCTAAAGGAGTGACCATCTCGTGGCGGTGCCCGAGCAGGGCGGAGGGGCGAAGCGGGGTTAAGTATTTCTTTCGAATTTATCGGCGACTGGAATCGAGTTCCGGCTGGAATAAGGTCATCGACGTGGATGCGATGGGGTGCGCTGAGGGAGCGAGCGGAGGTATCAGTTCGTTCCTGGATCAAACGTTCGAGTGGGAGGAGACATATTTTTATCGCGGGACGGTGGTGAGTGTGGTCGAGCCGGCGGGGAAGGCGGCGGTGGAAGTGGAAGGGGATGATACTCCGGAGGTGAAGGTGTTCGCGCATGATGTCTTTGCGCCGGCGGTGCCAGCGGGGCTGCAGGCAGTGTTTTCGGGGCCGGGGCAGCAGCCGTTTATCGATTTAATTTGGGCGCCGGTGAGCGATGCGGATCTGGGGGGCTACAACGTCTACCGGCATGAGACCGGAAGTGCGCCGGTCAAGTTGAATTCGGAATTGGTGAGGACTCCGGCATTTCGGGATTCGCAGGTAGTGCCCGCGAGGACTTATTTTTATTCGGTGTCGGCAGTGGATGAGCGCGGGAATGAGAGTGGGCGGTCGGAGGAGGCGAGTGAGAGCGTGCCGTAGCAGCGAAATGGGGGAGCGGGCCCGTGGCAAAAACAGCGGGGTTCGTGGTGATTTCAGTTGCATAGGTCCTTCGCTTCGCTCAGGATGACGAGGGTTGCATCTATAGCCGGGTGCGAAAATTCTCGCGCGATTTCTGCTTCTCGTGATTAGATAGATTTATGAAATATTGCCGGTTTCAACTGAATGGAGAAGCCCAGTATGGGCTGGTCGAATCGGTGGCAGGCCGCGATTCGATTTTGAGGATATTGCTGACCGCGCCGGAAGAATCCGACGGTGACGTTGAGGGATTGCGCACGCGGCGAATCGAACCGATCGCGCTGGAAGAGGCGAAGCTGCTTGCGCCGGTGAACCCGACAAAAATCGTTTGCGTGGGAAGGAACTACCGGGAACATGCAGCCGAGTTGGGAAGCGAAGTGCCGACGGAGCCGCTGTTGTTTTTCAAGCCGAACTCGGCGTTGCTGGCGCCGGGCGGAGTGGTGAAGCGGCCGAAGATTTCGCAGCGGGTTGATTATGAAGGCGAGCTTTGCGTGGTGGTGGGAAAGTCATGCCACCTGCTTCGGGATGACGAGGACGTGCGGCCGTTTATTCTTGGCTACACTTGCCTGAATGATGTGACGATGCGCGACATCCAGCGAAAAGAGGACCAGTGGGCGCGGGCAAAGGGATTTGATACGTCGTGCCCGGTGGGACCGGTGGTCGCCGATGGGCTTGATCTTGATCCCTGGGCGGGCGTGGGAGTGGAGACGCGGGTGAATGGCGCGGTGCGGCAGTCGGGGAACACGAAGGATTTTATTTTTCCGCTGGATGTAGTGATTCGGTTTATCTCGCAGGCGATGACGCTGCTGCCGGGGGATTTGATTGCGACGGGAACGCCAGCGGGGGTGGGGCCGGTGGTGGCGGGAGATGTGATGGAGATTAGTGTGGAAGGTGTGGGGGTGTTGCGGAATTCGGTGGTGGATGAATAGGCGGACTGCCGACGAGAAGTAGAGATCCTTCGACTGCGCAAGCCGGTTCGCTATGCTCTCCGGCTTGCTCCGCTCAGGATGACATGGGAGCGGAGTTACTGCAACCTGAAGCGTTCGCGCATCAGGCGCTGGAGGCGGGGTTTGTAGAGCAGGTCGTAGGCGAGTTCTTTGTCGGGAAACATGGCGAGGGCGGCGCGTTTGGCGCCGGCGGCGAGTTCGGAGGCTTCTTCGACCGTAAGGCTGGGATCCTGGCTGATGACGGAGGAGACCATGCTGATCATGATTTGCAGGCGGCGGATCAGGCGAGCTTCGTCATTGGCGGTGGTATTGGGTGCGGCATTGAGTGAGTTGGTCTCTTGATTTGAATGCTCCCCAGAATTCATAGGTCCCTTTTTCCCGGCGCTATAGTCCCACAGAATTGGATGTTACGACACTGCCGAGCGTTGTGACGATCTATTCACCTATCTCATCTTGCACCGGTCGTGACGAAAATGAAACGGCCCGAAAGTGCTGGGAGAGGGCATTAGCGTGCAGAGAAAATCAGGGACTGCATTCTTCCCGACGAAACGCCCGCTGAAGGCATCTCAATTTCCAGCTAGAATCGTGTGAGCGACGTCTGGGCGTCTATCGAAAGCGCTCCGAGAACGGGAGAAAAGATGGCAGAGGAAACGAAGGCGATGACGGAAGAGCAGCGGCCTGATCCGAATGAGAAATTGGTGAAGGTGTTTGACAGCGAACAGGAGTCGGAGGCGCTGGTGGTGAAGGGATTGCTGGATTCGGCGGGGATTGAAAGCGATTTGAAATCCGGGAGCTTTGTGCAGGACGCGTTTCCGGGGCTGGGGGGAATGGTGATTCTGGTGCGCCAACAGGATGCGGGGAAGGCACGGGCTCTGATTGCGGAATCCCAGGAGCCGGCCGCGGGAGAGGATCTTGGGGACGAGGACGAGACGAAGAGTTAGTTCCCGCAGAGGCTGAAGCCTGGTTTTATTCCTGAGCCGTTACGGCGCGGCTAAAAGCCGCGCCCCTTCAACGCGGTTCATTTTCGAATTTTCTAAATACTGGTTTTCTACATACTTGTCAGTCTGCGCCGGGGAGTCGTGCCGATACGGAGTGGCCGTTGAGGTAGAAGGTGACGAGGCCGTCGAGATCGGTGCGGTAGACGTGGATTCCGGCGGCCTCGAGGCGGGTGAGGACGTCGGGTTTGGGCAGACCGTAGGACGTGTGGTAGCCGACGGAGATCACAGCGAAACTTGGTTTCGTAGTCGCCAGAATTTCCGGCGTGGTGGATGTGGCGCTGCCGTGATGGCCTACTTTTAAGAGGTCGGCATGTTCGGGGTGAAGACTGGCGATGCGGCGTTCGACAGCCTTTTCGGCGTCGCCTTCGAGCAGGACAGATGTACCGCCATAGCTGACGTGCAGAACCATGGAGTCGTTATTTTTAGGCTCGAGTCCTACGGGCCAGTCTCGCGGCGGAAAAAGAACCTCGACTTTCGCTCCGCCTAAAGCGAAATCATCTCCCTCCCAATGACGCACGACCGTGATTCCTAAAGTGTGAGCTTCGGCGATTAGGTTATCCAGGGCACGGCTGGGTGGAAGCAGGCCAATCCACAATTCTTTCGGGCGAAAATCTTTCAGGATGGCGGGCATGCCTCCGATGTGGTCGGAGTGGCCGTGAGAGATTGCTACGGCGTCGAGGCGGGAGATGCGGCGCGTCCAGAGATAGGGCGCGACTACATCTTCACCGAAGTCGAGTTGGGTACCGGCGCCCCAAACCGGGCCTCCAGCGTCAATAAGCAGGGTGCGGCCTTGCGGCGTGACTAGCAGAATGGAATCGCCCTCGCCGACATCGATGGAAGTGACCTCCAGGATTCCCGCGCGCGTTTGCGGATCGGGCGGAACGAAGGCGAGAGTCAAGGATGCCGCTAGCAACGCGGTTAGCCCGACGACGGCGAGGACAGCGCGACGACGAGCAAGAATCATGGCGAGGATCAGGGCCACTGAGGCTACAGCGATCATCAGTAAAGACGGCGTGGCTACGCGAAGATCGGCCAGGCGCAGGCTGCCTAGACCGCGCACGGTGCCAGTGATTGCTTGCAGGGCGAGCGCGGTGAGGAGCGCGGGAACTTTCGCCAGCGCAAGGGAGATATATCCTAATGCGACCGTGAGTACGGCTGTGGGCATGAGAAGTTGCGTAAGGGGAACGACCGCGATGTTCGCGGGAAGGCCGATGGTAGTGGCGCGGTGGAAGTAATAGGCCATGGGCAAAGCCAGGCCCATCTGCATTACGGCGGATACAAGCAGCAGTTCGAATGTACGCAGAAAGAGAATTGTTGCGCCGCGAACCATCCGCAATGACCATGTGCCGCCGATGAAATTTGCGAGGCGCCCTGCGATCAAACGCAGATCAACGCGGAACTGGGCGACTCGAGGAGGCAGGTTTGCTCCGTAATCGTCGGCGTCCCAGTGAGCGAGAGCGCGGCGGTAGAGGCGCGAGGTGCGCTCGATGAAAGGTAATCCGATGGCGGCGACAATGAGCACGCAAAGAAATGTCATCTGGAAACTGGCGGTGAAGAGCTGGCAGGGATCGAAGACCAGCAATCCGAGAGCGGCAGCGCCGAGGGCATTGACCATGCAGCGATCACGGTAGAGCAGGCGCGTCCCGAGGAAGATGGCGCACATCAGCGTGGCTCGCCAGACGGGAGCGCCAACTTCGGTGAGCAAGGCGTAGGCGATGCAGAACAGAATGCTTAACAGCGTGGCCGGAATGTCGGCGATGCGTAAGCGGCGCAGAGTCCAGAAGACGACGAAGGCCAGGATGGTGACGTTCATTCCCGAGACCACAAGAACGTGATAGGTGCCGGAACGCTGGAAATCGACACGAGTGTCACGGTCGATGAAGGCAGATTCGCCGATAACCATGGCGTCGATGAGCGCAGCCTGCGGAGGCGGCCAGAGGGCGTAAACTTTGGCGATGATGCTGGAGTGAATTTTTGTGCGCCAGAGTTCGAAGCGGTTTCCGGTGAAGCCGGGAAGAAGATCGACGTCCTCGGCTTTGGCGGAGGCCAGCGCGGCGATGCCGTTTTCCGCTAAGTAGGTTTCGTAATCGAAGGCCCCGGGATTGTGGAAGTTTCGCGGGAGCTTGAGTTTGGCTGGAAAACGAATGCGTTCGCCATAGTGGAAGAGGCGCATGGGGAGTGGGGCTGGCGCGTTCGAGCGAGAGTCATCGTTAGCCTGATAGATAGTCAGCCGCACTGCGGAGTGAACGGGAATTTGCGCAGCATTCTCAGTGATGATCTCTTCCGTCTGCAGGTCGAGGCTTTGGCTGAGCTCGATTGCGGATGCCTGGCGCGGTCTGCTTTCGCGCATGACGTGGCCGGTTATTTGAACCGGTGGGCCGTAGGCGAAGGGGCTCAAGCTTGAATCTCGGATGGCGGAAGAATTTTGCAGCTGGATTTGAAGAGCTCCGGCAAAGAAGAACGCTGCCAACGCTAGGAATGAGGCGAGACATTTTCTTTTGGTCAGGAAATAAAGCGCTGCGGCGAGAGGGGCGGTAGCGGCGATGCACCACCAAGTGCAGGGGCAATAAAAATGTGTGCCGGCGATGATTCCCGCGGCATAGGCCAGAGCGGCCCAGAGCATGGGCTCACGCGTGGGTTTTAACTGGAATTCATTTGGCAGGGATGGCGGCGCAGACTGCGTCATTCCTGAGGGCGGTGGCATGAATGGGCCTCGAACACTGGCAATTGAAATAAGGCTGGCGGGGAAACCATGCCTCGCTTCGCTCGGCGGACAGCCGAGGGCCTGCCCTGAGCTTGTCGAAGGGGCGGCTGTCCCCACATAGGCAAATCAGCTTTCCCGCGGCGTGCGATGGTCGGCGGACCAGTTCAGCGCACCAGGTGCAGGACGGTTTCCAAGTGGTAGGTTTGAGGGAATAAGTCGATCAAGTGAGCTTGATCGACACGATAACCTGCGCTCTGCAGAGGTACTAGATCGCGAGCCAAAGTTGCCGGATCGCAGGACACATAGGTGATGCGTGGAGCGCCCGCACCCGCAAGTAAACGCGCCACGCCATCACCCAATCCGCCCCGGGGCGGGTCGACCACCACTACGTCGGGCTGGAACAATTGGGGGAGGACTGCTCCTTCTCCGACTGCGCCGTATTGGACTGCGCCACCTTGGGCACCAGGTCCGGCCCGCCCCTTAACTCCGAGCCCAGCCAGATAATGCTCGGTCGCGGCGTGAACCGCCTTTGCGTTCACGGGTAGATTGTATTGAAGATCTTTCGCGGCTGTCTGTGACGACTCGACAGAAACGATGTGACGGATGCTACTGGCCAATGCTGTGGAAAACAATCCGACCCCGGCGTAGAGGTCGAGGGCAAGTTCGCCGCGGGCGACTCCCGTGACAACGCGGACGAGTTCGTCGATCATAAAGCGGTTGGTCTGGAAGAAGGCACCGGCGCTGACGCGATAGGAGTTGAGTTTCGTCTGATAGGTCAACTCCGAGGCGCCGACAGTGACCAGGGGTTCCTGAACGCCTTTTTGCGGCTCGCGAAATGCCACTATGCCGGCAATCTCCGGCATGGCGGCGCACAATTCTTCGGCCCAGGCGCGAACGGCGGCACGGCGCGCCTCGGGAGCGCACAAGAGTTCGAGCAGAAGGCTGGTTTCGTTTCCCTCAGAATCGGAGCCGGCGAAGAATTCAACTTCGCGCACCCCTTCCACGGCGCGCCCCGCGCGTCCAGATTTCCACAGGGCGGCGATGCCGCGATTAATCAGCGGCGAGCTGATGGGACACTCCTCGACGGGAAGAAGTTCGTGAGAGGCGAACTTGAAGTATCCGGCGGAGAACCCAGGCCGGACTCTGACTTGCAAGCGGGAGCGGTTGCGATAATTCCAGGGCGGGGAGGGGTGGACTTCGATTTCGCATTGCAGTTCGAGCTTGGCGATACGGCGCAGATTCTCAAGGAGGATATCCTTTTTTATTTCGAGTTGATGCTGATAAGTGCTGTGTTGGTAATGACATCCGCCGCAGTGGCCAAAATGTGGGCATGGCGGTGAGGCGCGTTGCGGGGACGGTTCGATAATCGCCGAGGCGTGGGCACGGGCAAAGCCGGGTTTTTCCTCGGTGAACGCGGCTTCGATTTTCTCTCCGGCGAGGACAAAGGGGACGAATACGGCTTTGCCTTTTCCGCGGGCGTCGGCAGGGAGGCGGGCGAGTCCGTCGCCGCCGTAGATGAGCTTTTCAATGCTTAGGAGCAAGAGTTGATTCTACGGCATTTGAAGGCGAGGGCCGCAGAGCTTCGAGCTGCCAAGCCGAATCGCTACTCCGGGTCGGCGGCGTTGCCGAAGCGAATTTCGAGACCAACGGCAGAAGCAGCGGCGCTGGGATAACGATTGGGCAGTTGCGGCTCCAGTGCAGCGTTCCAGTTATGCTGATCGAGGAGACGATTCATCTTATCGATGATGGCCGCCAGGACTTGCGGATCTTGCTCTCGCTGCGCCATCTCCTGCAGATGTCGCCAGCCTTTGGGCTCATTCATTGGTTCCACGGCGGTTGCCCTCGACAATATCGATAGCAGTCTGGTTGCCATAATCCAATACACTCGTTCGTGTAGTACTTTGGGCGACGGAGCTTCCCAAAATGGGAAAAAAGTTCGACCGGCTCTTGTTGTCGTCGGATAATGCGGGCGCAGAATGTCACAACGCTCGTCCAGCGGCGGCGCCTGAAGACCAGGCCCACTGGAAATTGAAGCCGCCGAGATGGCCGGTTACGTCGACGACTTCGCCGATGAAGAACAGACCGGGGACTTTGCGGCTCTCCATAGTTTTGGCGGAGAGTTCGTCTGTGTCGATGCCGCCGGCGGTGACTTCGGCTTTGTCGTAGCCTTCGGTTCCGGCGGGTGAAATGGTCCATGCATGTAATTCCTTTTCGAAATTTGCCAGCGCGTGATTCGTCCAGCAAGCTGGCGCGTGTAATTCCAGCCAGCGATCGGCGAGGCGATGAGGTAGAAACTTCCGCAATTCGGTTCGCAGGGTGGAGAGATTTCTCGGCGTTTTCGGATCGCGAAATGCGGAGGTGACTTCGAGGTTGGGGGCGAGGTCGAAAAGAATGGGCTGCGGATTTTTCCAGTAGGAAGAAATCTGAAGAATCGCGGGGCCGCTGAGGCCGCGATGCGTGATGAGCATCTTCTCGCAGAATTGCTGGCCGCCGCAGGATGAGATGACTTCAGTTGAGACGCCGGCAAGATCGCAGTAGTGGGCGGAATCTTCGGGATTGAGCAGCAGCGGCACCAGGGCGGGGCGAGGATCGCGGATGGCGATGCCGAACTGGCGAGCGAGATCGTAGCCGCATGAGGAGGCGCCGATTTTCGGAATCGACAGACCACCGGTGGCAACGACGAGAGCCGGGGCGGTGAACTGGGTATTCGGCGCGTGAGCGACGAAATCATTTGTTCGTTGGATATGCGCAATCTTCGTATTGAGAAAAATGGTTACGCCGGCATCGCGGCATTCGGTTTCGAGCATGCCGAGGACGTCGCGGGCGGAGCGGTCGCAGAAAAGTTGTCCCAGAGTTTTTTCGTGATAGGGGATGCCGTGCTTCTCCACCAGAGCAATGAAATCGGCGGGAGTGTAGCGAGCTAATGCCGACTTGGCGAAGTGCGGATTGGAGGAGAGAAAGTTTTCCGGCTGGCAATGAAGATTGGTGAAATTGCAGCGGCCGCCGCCCGAGATGAGGATTTTCCTTCCCAGACGATCGGCGTGTTCGAGCACGGCAACGCGGCGTCCGCGCTTGCCGGCTTCGATGGCGCACATCAGGCCGGCCGCGCCGCCGCCGAGGATGAGTGCATCGAAGGAATGGGTCATTGAATCGATAGATACCTCAGGGGCTAAAGCCCGAGTCCGTAGCGCGATTTACGCGGCGCTGAAGCGCCGCTCTTCCACGGTAGCGCATATCGTTGTGGCACGGTGGCGCATGTCGTTGCAGCACGGCGGCGCGTAGCGTTACAGCGCGTACTGTTGTGGAACGGCAGCGCATATCGTTGTGTGCCTTCTCGTACGAGTGAACTGTTTCGGTTTCTGATTGCAGCCTCGCTCTGAGGCGGCCAATGAGAAACAGAACGACCGCGGACTCATTCGGTCACATGTAAAACAAGCTGAGGCGCGGGATATTGTATTTTTCCAGAAGTCGTTTGTGGACGTACTGTTTTTGCAGCTGGCTGATCTGCGCCGCAGCCATTTTGCTGCGGTGGGGAGCGAGTTCGCGATCGGCTTGAGAGCGCACTGCGACGATCTCTTCGTTGGGTGTGGCTGCGAGCAATGCGGCCAAAAGCTTTTCTTCGAGCACAGTGAGTTGGCGCTCCAAGTCTTCGAGTCGTGATGTTGCTTTCGTGTTCTCGATTTCTCCGGCAAGTTTGCGGAGCGTCTCGCTGGCGTTCTCGGCGATACGTTGCATGGAGATCGCAGAGGTGTGGGGCAGATTTGCCGAGCATAGGCGATCGGCGTTGCGGCGCAAGAAGGACGCGATGGTGGCGGGTTCAAAGCCTTGTCCCGCGCTTGTTTTGGACGATGGCTGATCTCCGCCGGATGAGCCGACTGCAGCTTCCTTCATGTCTTCGGCGGCGGACAATACTTCCTGCGAACAATAAGCGAGGCTGTTCACCTTTTTCGTTCTTGAGGGACGCTGATCGTAGCGGTCGAAAGCTGCATCGATTCCGCGGAGTGCTGCTTCGAGAGGAATGCCGGCATCCTTCCAGGTTTCGATCAGCGCCCAGTCCAGCGTGGTGAGCAGCAGTCCGCCGCCGCGCCGGCGCAAGAACTGTTCCTCGATTTCGGTGAAGTAATTGAAATAATTTTCCACGATGGCTCAGCGGTGGGAGTTTTTGGAAGCTCTCTGCGCGGGCTTCGGCGCGTGGGCAGGGCGCGCCGCGGAGTTTCGCTCCCAGATGATGCGCAGACCTTCGAGGGTTAGAAAATCATCGACCTGCTTAATGTACTTCGATCCGGTGCCAATCATGGGACCGAGGCCGCCGGTGGCGATCACTTTTGTTTCCGCACCCAGTTCGGCGAGCAGAAGTTCGAGGATGCCATCGACCAGGCCGAGGTATCCATAGTACAAGCCGGATTGCAGACTGCCAACCGTGTTGGTGCCGATGACGCGAGCGGGCTTGCGAATCTCGACACGGGGAAGTCGAGCGGTGCGCTGGAAAAGAGCGTCGGCAGAGATGCCGATGCCGGGGCAAATCACTCCGCCCATGTATTCGCCTTTTGCGGAAACGCAGTCGAAAGTGGTGGCGGTGCCGAAGTCAACGATCACGCAAGGGCCACCGTACTTTTCGAACGCGGCGACGGCGTTGACGATGCGGTCGGCGCCGACTTCCGCAGGATTGTCATATTGCACGGGCATGCCAGTTTTCACGCCGGGCTCGATGAGGAGCGGTTTGGAGTTGAAGTAGCGCTCGCAGACCTGGCGGAGAACGGGATCGAGTGGCGGCACAACGGATGAAATCACAATGCCGTGAATGCCTGCGGCTTCGAGATTTGCCATGGAAAATAAATTGCGGAATAGGACGCCGTATTCGTCCACGGTGCTGGCCTGCCGGGTGGCCACGCGCCAGTTGGCGACGAGCTGGTCGTAGCGCGGGGCAGCGTCGGAGTCCGCGGTAGATGGGGTCGCAGCCCGGGCGAAAACTCCGAGAACCGTGTTGGTGTTGCCGACATCAAGAACGAAGAGCATAAGCCATTTTACAAAACGTTTGTTTGTCAGGGGCTAAAAGTCGAGAGTCAATCGCTCGCCGGTACGCCTGAAGCGCGCCCTTTCAAAACGGTCTTAACTGTGCCGCTCAAAATCGTCTGCAAGCCGAGTGTCGTGCGCACTCGCAGAAAGCCGCGATCGTCTAATCCTTCCGTGGTTCCTTCGAGGGTCGACCCATTTTCTTCGATGCGTACCCGCTTCCCGCGCACCCAGGACGACCGTTCGGCAAAGCGTTCGAGGATGGAGCGGCGAGCGTCTTTTTGTTCGACCAGCAGACGGTATTCCCGGTCGAGCGATTTTAGCAAAGCTGCGGCCAGTTCCACGCGCGACCACTCGCTGCCTGTGGATGAGCACAGCGATGTGGCTTCGGCCTCAAGTTCTTTCGGAAAGCTTGACTGGTTCACGTTGATGCCGATCCCCACGACGATATAGCGGACGCGAGTAGCTTCGGCGTTCATCTCAGTGAGAATGCCGCAAACTTTTCTACCGCGGATGAGGACATCGTTGGGCCACTTCAAGTCGGGATTCACTCGCGCGTCTACATATTCGATGGCGGCACGCACTGCCAATCCCGCCGCCAAGGCCATGACCAGCACATCGGAAGGCGGGAGCGCGGGGCGCAGTATTGCTGAACAATAAATTCCGGCGGAACGGGCGGATTGCCAGGTGTGTGATCCGCGGCCGCGGCCTGCGGTCTGCTCTTCGGCGAAAAACACAGTGCCCTCGGGCGCGCCATCAGCGGCGGCAGCCATAGCCGCAGTGTTGGTCGAGCCGATTTTGTAGAAGTGATGAAGCTTTTCGCTGAAGATTGTGCCCCGCAGCAACGGCGCGAGAATCTCAGGCAACAGAAGGTCGGGCATCGACTTGAGTTGATATCCAGTGGCGGGATGGCCGGCGACATCTACCCCCAAGCCGCGCAACTGCTGAATGAGGCGCCAGACTTCGGAGCGGTTGGAAGAAATTTCCTGCGCGATTTTGGTGCCGCTCACCACGACTGTGGCGTGCTCCATGAATAGGCGCAGGATGCGGCCGAGACGAGCATCGGTAGCTTGATTCGGGGACCCGCCGGCTTTCGCTGGCCTGAGTGGCCGCGCCATACGAGTTTTGGTTGTCTTCTTGATTTCGGAATTATGCGGGACGCAGGGGAAAAGCACAAACAGAGGGCTTACCGAGAAGTACATGAAGGCTCAGGAAGGAAAGACTTAGGCGGGGGAGACGCGCATGCTCATATCCACGGCCTGAGGCGAGTGGGTGAGCAGGCCGACGGAAATGAAATCGACGCCGGTGTCGGCGTAAGCGCGAACGTTTTCCAGGCGGATTCCGCCAGAGCATTCGAGGGGGATGCGGCGCTCAAGTTTGGCACAGCGCTCGACGGCGCGGCGAACATCTTCGGGAGACATGTTATCGAGGAGGATGGCTTCGGCGCCGTGGGCGAGCGCGTCCTCGAGATCCTGGGGCGTGCGAACTTCTATCTCGATGGGCTGCGATCCGCGACGGTTGCGAACTGCGCGCTCGAGGGCGGAGACAATTCCGCCGGCGAGAGCGATGTGATTGTTCTTAATCAAGACTCCGTCGGAAAGATCGAGGCGATGATTCTGGCCGCCGCCGCAGCGTACGGCGTATTTGTCGATCACGCGCAGTCCGGGAGCGGTCTTGCGGGTATCGAGAATGCGAGCTTTCGTGCCGGAGACGGCATCGACGAACTTGCGAGTCACGGTGGCAATGCCGCCCATGCGTTGCAGAAAATTCAGGATGACGCGCTCACAGGAGAGAAGTACGCGTGCGTTGTGGCGGATGACCGCGACGGACTGGCCTTTATGCAAACGCACGCCATCGAAAATTTCGGGATGGGTAGTGACTTCGTAGTGCGAAGTGACGGCGCCATCGAGGGCCGCGTAAACATCGAGGATGCGGGCGATGGAGCCAATGCCGGCAAGAATGCAATCCTGTTTGGCGAGAATGGTGGCGGAGGCGCGCTGGTTGGGATCGATGCAGGCGTAGCTGGTAGCGTCGCTGGTGGCGCGGTCTTCGAGCAGGGCGTTCTCGATGATCGAAGTGATGCGTCGGCTGTTGAAGTCCATACGGTTTGCCACTAGACCAAAGATCTATGTGGGGACAGCCGCCCTCGGCGGTCCGCAGGTCGAAGACCCGCTGCTCCTACCGGCTACTGACAACGTCCTCTACATCCAGCGGCACTCAGCCGGGCCAGCCGAGTTGCGCTCGACGGACAGCCGAGGGCGGCTGTCCCCACAATAATATGTTTAGCAGCCCAGTTGCCCCATCTGGCTCCTTATTTTCTCACGCAAGCCCGTCAGTTCCTTACCTCGTTTGCGCAAACCTTCGACTACATTTCCCGGAGCCTTTGCCAGAAACTGTTCGTTCCCCAGCTGTTTCTGATTGTTCGCCAACTCTTTCTCGATTTTCTCCAGTTCTTTTCTCAAGCGTTCGCACTCGGCGGCAACGTCGATTTTTCTTTCATAGATCACGTGGACATCGAAACGCGCGGTGCTGCGAACGCCGGCCTGGTTGGCCAGCGACCCCTGCATAAATGCGATGTTGTCGACGTTCGCCAGACGCTCAATTGCTCCGCGATTCTGTTCGATCATGGCGCGGATGGCTGGCTCATGCGCGAAGATCTCGATGGGAACTCTTACTTTAGGTTCGACTTTTAATTCGGCGCGCAGGTTGCGAACGTTCACGATTAAATCCTGCAGGATCGCCATTTCGGTTTCGGCGCCGAGGTTGAACCGCTTCTCGTCTGCTTGCGGATAGGCTGCGAGGGCAATCGACTGGAGCGGCGGATTTCCTTCGTAGATCGCGTGCCAGATTTCTTCCGTGATGAAGGGCATGATTGGGTGCAGAAGACGCAGAGATGCGTCAAACAGGCTAACTAAATTGGAACAAGCGATGCGCGCTTGCGTCGCGTCCGAGCCTTCCTCGAAGTTGAGTCGCGGCTTGACCAGTTCGATATACCAATCGCAGAATTCTCCCCAGAAAAAATCGTAGATGCGGTTGGCGGCTTCGTGGAAGCGGTAGGTGGCGAGAGCGGCGTTCACTTCGGCCGTGACGCGATTGAAGCGGGAGAGGATCCAGCGGTCTTCGAGGGTGGAGCAGTCGAAGTCCCGGACTCCTTCTACGCGGCCAGGGGCGCCGGGACTTTGTCCAGGTCGGACAGCCGAGGGCGGCTGTCCCCACATGGGTGTCTTGGGATTCCAGACAAATCCGATACGGTCTACGTTCATGAACATGAATCTGGCGGCGTTCCAGATTTTGTTGGCGAAGGCGCGGTAGCCTTCGGTGCGGCTTTCGTTAAAGGCGATGTCGGTTCCGGGCGCGGCCATGGCGGCCAGAGTGAAACGCGTCGCGTCGGTGCCGAAGCGTTCGATGATTTCGAGCGGATCGATGACGTTGCCTTTGGTCTTCGACATTTTCTGGCGGTCGGCGTCGCGGACCAAGGCGTGAATGTAAACCTGCCGGAAAGGCACGCTGTCATTCTTCTTGTCGGCCCATCCGCTGGCCTTTTTGATTGCGGGATCCTGTTCGTGGCCTTGCATGAAGTGGCAACCGAACATGATCATGCGCGCTACCCAGAAAAATAAAATCTCGTACGCGGTGATCAACAGCGTGGTGGGATAGAAGACCGCCTGGTCGCGCGTCTTCTCCGGCCAACCCAGTGTGGTGAACGGTAAAAGGCCGGAGGAAAACCAGGTGTCGAGCACGTCGGAAACCTGCTCTAATTTTGTGTTCCCGCACTTGGGGCAGGTGAGAGGTTCTTCGCGAGCCACGACCACGTGTTTGCAATTGTCGCACGTCCATGCGGGAATGCGATGGCCCCACCACAACTGGCGCGAGATGCACCAATCGTAGATGTTGTTCATCCAGTTGAGATAAATCTGTTTGTAATTTTCCGGGACGATGGTGATCTCGCCGCTTTCGACGGCCTCGATTGCTTTTTGCGC
>JBAVGI010000057.1:0-7381 GCA_049684755.1 Candidatus Sulfotelmatobacter sp. | reverse complement strand
CGGCCCGCACTTACCTCTACGGACTGGATGACGGCAAAACTGTCATCGACGGCGAAGGCATGGGCGCTTACCTGAACCACTCCTGCGACCCCAATTGCGAAGTGGACGAGATCAAGAATCGGGTTTGGATTCTCGCCATTCGCAATATCGCGGCCGGCGAAGAGCTGTTGTGGGACTACAACCTCTACGACGACGATGATCCGGCGCCGTGCCACTGCGGTTCGCCGAAATGCCGTGGCACCATGTATTCGCGGGAATGGATGGCCAAGTTGCGGCGCAAGGCTCTAAAGAAGGCGGAAAAACGCGCGGCAGCCCGCGCAACGAAAAAGATTCAGCCAACCCGGCTCGGAGAAAAAACAACATCCTCGGCCAATGAAGGTAGCCTTAGGCGCTCTGCGGGCTAACGTCGGACCCAGCCGGCTGCGGTACTCTTTTCTTCCCGTGCTCCCGCCAGCCTTCGATAATCAAATACAACACGGGGATAAAGAAAAGATTCAGCACGGTCGACATAATCATGCCGCCAAACACGGTTGTGCCAACCGAGTGACGGCCATTTTCGCCCGCTCCCGTGGCCAGCACCAGCGGCACAACACCCAGAATAAACGCCAACGAAGTCATGATGATCGGGCGAAAGCGAATCGCCGCCGCTTGCACCGCCGACTCTACAAGCGGTACACCGCGCCCGCGCAATTGCTCGGCGAACTCCACGATCAGAATCGCGTTTTTGCTGGAGAGCCCCACCAGCATGACTAATCCCACCTGGCAGAAAACATCATTCTCCAGTCCGCGAATCCATTGCGCTCCCAGAGCGCCCAGCAACGCCATGGGAACGGCGAGCAACACGATGAATGGCAGCACGAAGCTTTCATACTGGGCCGAAAGCGTGAGATATACCACCAGGGTTCCGAGTGCAAATAAAATCAGCGACGTGCCGCCAGCCTGCAACTCTTCAAGCGACAGCCCGGTCCAGCTGTAGGAAAATCCCTGCGGCATTTTGCTGGCGAGCTGATCCATGGCCGCGATCGCCTGGCCGGAACTGTAGCCAGGAGCAGCCGAGCCATCGATCTCGGCCGAGCGGAACAGATTGTAGTGGCTGATGACCTGCGGCGTTGTGGTCTGCGTGATGCTGATTAGATTGTCCAGAGGAATCATCGCGCCGCTGTCGGAGCGCACGTAGAACTCCTTCATGTCCTGTTCGGTGGAGCGGAATTGCTTGTCCGCCTGCACGTAGACGCGATAGGACCGATTGTTGAAATCGAAATCGTTCACATATGACGATCCCATATAGACGCCCAGCGTGTCAGTGATCTGCGAGAGCGGAACGTGCAGGCTCTTCGCCTTTTCACGATCGATGGTCACAAGAAACTGCGGGTCGTTCGCGGTGAACGGCGTATACAAGCCAACCAGATCTTTGCGCGCGGCAGCTCCCCGGATTATGCCCTGGGTTGCTTCGGAGAGTTCCGTCAGCGTGTGGGCTCCCTGGTCCTGCACCACGAATTGGAATCCCCCAAATTGTCCCAGGCCTTGCACGGCGGGAGGAAGCGTGGCAAATGCGATCGCTCCTGAAATCCCAAACAGACGGGGACGCACCCGGTTCAGGATTGCAGACGCTGTATGCTCCTTGCCCTTGCGCTGTGAGTACGGTTTGAGAGGAACGAAGATAATTCCCTGATTCGGCGCGCTGCCGGCAAAGCTGAAGCCCGCCACCGAAAAAGTTCCCTCAGCCTCCGACACATCGCTCAGCAGATTTGAAACCTGTTTCCCGATCGCTTTCGTGTATTCCAGAGATGCCCCAGAGGGCGCTTGAATGACGACGATGAAATATCCCTGGTCTTCATTCGGGACGAAGCCTCCCGGCACGCGCGTGAACACAAAATAAGTCAGCCCCAGACCGGCAAAAAACAGCACTACCATTGCCAGCTTGTAATCCAGCACGTGATGCAGCACGGCGCGGTATCCGCGCGTGACGGCGGTCACTCCATCGTCAAACTTTTGCAGCCACCACCACTTTTGCCGATGCGGACCGCTCAGAAAAATGGCCGCCAGTACCGGAGCCAGGGTGAGGGCGTTGAACGCCGAAATGGCAATGGAAAATGCGATCGTCAGTGCAAACTGGCGAAACAGTATGCCGGTGGTCCCAGGAAAGAAAGCAACCGGAACAAATACGGCGCAAAGCACCAGCGAGGTGGCGATGACGGCGCTGGTAATCTCAGCAGTGGCGGCTGCCGCCGCTTTGTGCGAGTCATGTTCGCCTTCAGCAATATGGCGCTCGATGTTTTCAATAACGACGATAGCGTCATCAACCACCAGGCCGGTGGCCAGCGTGATGCCGAACAGCGTCAGCGTATTGATGGAGAAGCCGAGTAATTTTACAAAGATGAAGGTGCCGATCAGCGAAACCGGAGTGGCAATGAAGTGAATCATCGTCGTCCTCCAGTCGCCGAGAAAGATGAAGATCACCAGGATGACCAGGAGGATCGCCGAACCTACGGTATAGACCACGTCGCGGATCGATTCGCCCACCGCGTCAGTCGTGTCGAATGCGACTTTGTAGTGCATTCCCGGCGGGAACTTTTTTGAGAGCCGCTCCAGTTCAGCAATGGCGCGCCGGTCGACCTCGAGCGCGTTCGCGGTGGAGAGCTGAGTCACGCCCAGGCCCACCGCGTCCTGTCCGTTAAACTGCAAGTCCGTACTGTAATCTTCCGCGCCCAACTCGGCGTGGCCCACATCCTTGAGGCGGACTAAAGTTCCGTCGGCATTCGTCTTGAGAATGATGTTATCGAACTGGCTGGCCTCGCTTAGGCGCCCAACTGCGCGCACGCTGATCTGGTATTGCTGCCCTTCCGGAGCCGGTTGCTGGCCAACCTGTCCGGCTGCCACTTCAACATTCTGCTCGGAAAGAGCGCTCACGACATCCGGCGCGGTCAGCCCGCGTCCCGCCATGCGCACTGGATCCAGCCACAGCCGCATGGAATACTTGCGCTCGCCGAAAATAATTACGTCCGCCACGCCCGGAATTCGCTTCAGCGCATCTCTGACGTAAATGTCAAGGTAATTGCTCATGAACAACGTGGAGTATTTGTTGTTGTCGGAGATGATCGCGGCGCCGAACACGAAATTTTGGGAACTCTTCGCGGTGGTGATGCCGATCGCCTTCACGGCTGCGGGCAGACGCCCTTGTGCCGTGTTGACGCGGTTTTCTATGTCGACCGTGGCCAGGTCTGGATCGCGGGTTATATCAAAGGTGACGGTGACGCTGCTCGTGCCGTCATTGCCGCTGGTGGAGGTCATATACTTCATACCCTCCGCCCCGTTGATCTGTTGCTCCAACGGAATGGTGACAGCGCTCTCCACCGTCTGCGCGCTGGCACCGATGTAAGCGCTGGAAACGCTCACCTGCGGCGGCGCCAGGTTGGGGAACTGTGAGATCGGCAGCGTAGGAATTACGGCCGCGCCGCCCAAAACAATAAGCAGCGCGCAGACCGTCGCGAACACCGGGCGTTGAATAAAGAAGGCAACGAACATAGAAATCCCAAATCACACAACGGGTGAAACACAACTAAGGCGTTTGTTCAGAAAACTAGAGGGCAACGGTACCCGGTGCCCGATACTGGTCATGACGCTGAAACTGAATTGCGGAAGCCGCCAGCCGGTCGCCGCTTTTCAGCCCTGCGGACTCACCGGCACTCCATCCAGCAGGAACTGGGTTCCCGATACGATCACCTTGTCGCCAGGCTTGATACCCTCCTGGACTTCGTAATCGTTCCCGACCGTCTGCCCGATCTTCAGCGCTTTCTGCCGGGCCACGTAGCCACCATTCTCAGGCTCGGCAACAAAAGCAAAATACTGCCCCGCCAATCGGGATACGGCCAGAATGGGAACCTCGGGATTATCGTGCGTGCCCCACACGATGCGCGCCCGAATAAATTGCGATTGCCGGAGCGCGTCATTACTATTCGCGATGCGAGCCTTTACTAGAATGGTTTGCGTAGCATTGTCCACTTGCGGCGAAATAAAGCTGACGCGGCTGTTGGCCACCACTTTGTCGTTGCTGTCGAGGATCTGCACCGGCAGATTCATCTTTAACTGCGTCGCGTGGTCGATCGGCACATAGACATACACTTCCATACTTCCAGGCTTGTCGACCGTCGTAAGCTGCGTGGAGGTGGTGACCCGGTCACCCACGCGAACCGGAATGTCGCCAACAATTCCGCTCCACGGCGCTACGACTCTGTAGTAGTGCAACTGAACCTGCTGTTCGCTCACTTGCGCGTCGAGCGAGTCCATCTGTGCCTGAGCCGAGTCCATGGCCGATTTCGCTTGATCGAGATCCTGCTTGCTCACAACACCGGCAGAATAAAGTCCCTGGGCGCGCTGATATTGCTGTTTAGTCCACTCCAGATTGGCTTGTTGCGCCGCAAGCGAACTCTGCTGGCTCTTCACCGTGGCTTGCTGCTTCAGCGGATCGATCTCCATCAGCGGGACGCCGTTCTTCACCATTTCTCCCGAGTGAACAAAGATCTTTGTGATCTGTCCCTCCACCTGCGGCATAATCACGGCCGAATCGCGCGATTTGAGCGTGGCCACATACTCCGTAGAGTCGTTAACCGGAGTGGGGCGCGCCACTTGCACTTTCACCGGCATTGCCGGTGGCCCGCCCGCATGCGCATTTGCGGGGGCGCTTCCCGTGCACCCCAGGGTGGCTCCGGTGCAGGCAATCACCAACAGGAGAAGAGTCTCCTTCAAAATATTACGATCGGTCGCGTCCATGGATATCGATACCTGCCCCAAGAAATGACGATCAACTACAATACCGAACAAAAGGCCTTCGGGGAAAGCCTTGAACCTGATTTAGACGGCGTCACGGCCCAAGCGTTAGGTACCGTTTACAAGATTCACCTACCTATCGCGAGGACGCAAAATAATCGCTGCGCACTGGGGAAGAAATAGGGAAAGGCGAACTGAACCTGCAGGTCGGGCGTTCCCGGTCTCCACCTCCACCGTCTCACTCTGCTACATTGTTGCCCTATGGAACAAATTCTCTCTCAATCTGCCCGCAGCTTCGCCAGCGACAACAATGCCGGCGTGCACCCTGAAATTCTGGCTGCGCTGGCACGGGCAAATCAGGGCCATGTAGTGGCCTACGGGGCCGATCCTTATACACATTCTGCAATCGGGAAATTCGAGGGACATTTTGGCCCTGATATCGCAGTATTTTTCACTTTCAACGGAACCGGCGCGAATGTTCTCGGGCTTCAGGCTCTGACTCGCTCTTTCCAATCAGTCCTGTGCAGCGATTATGCCCACATCTACACTGATGAATGCGGCGCACCGGAAAAGCATACCGGCTGTAAACTGATTCCCCTGCCGCAGCAGGGCGGCAAGATCACTCTGGACGCCGTACGCCATGCCTATCATGGCATCGGCGATGAGCATCACTCGCAGCCTCGCGTCATTTCTATTACGCAATCGACCGAGATGGGCACGGTGTACCGCCCGGAAGAAATTCGAGACCTTGCTGAATTCGCCCACATGCATGACATGTTCCTGCACATGGATGGGGCTCGCATCGCCAACGCAGCCGCCTCTCTCGGACAGACCCTGCGCGCGGCAACGCGCGATCTAGGCGTAGACGTCCTCTCTTTCGGCGGCACGAAAAACGGAATTCTCGGCGGCGAAGCCGTGGTCTTTTTCCAGCCCCAGCTGAGCGATAACTTCCTCTACCTGCGCAAACAGAGTATGCAGCTGGCTTCAAAAATGCGCTTTGTCGCAGCGCAATTCGAAGCTCTGCTCACCAACGAGCTCTGGCGGCGCAGCGCGGAACATGCCAACCGCATGGCTCGCTTGCTGGAAAAAGAAGTGAGCCGCATTCCGGGTGTAAAAGTGGTATGGAAGGTAGAAGCAAACGGCGTCTTCGCACAGATTCCACGCCACTCTATCGAAAAAATCAAACGGCATTACTTTTTCTACATGTGGATGGAAGAAGAATCGATCGTGCGCTGGATGTGTTCATTCGACACCACGGAAGACGATATCCACGAATTTGTGAAGGTAGTCGTGGAGTCGGTGAAGGGATGATGAACCTTGTCCAACTGGGCTATTAACGATTGCTTTTTCCCCGATTTTTGACTAAATTGGCCCATCCTTCGAACCCATAATCGATCAGCCGGATCGCTTTGATCCCAGGAGCCGTTGATGACCCGGAAGTGGTTCAGCATTATTGTCCTAGTTGCCGCAGCGACATTCTTGTTGAACCTTTCCAGTTGCGGATATAACCAGCACCTGGTATCGATTCAGGTCGTTCCTCCGGGCGCGACGTTTACCGCAGTTGGGTCGAGCATCATCTTTAAGGCGATGGGCACGTACGATCACCCGCCCGAAACCAAAGACATTACCAATATGGTCACGTGGTCGGTCGATTCGCAAAACCTGGTTACCATTACAAACACCAGTCTCGTAACTGCCGTAAGCATTTGCGGTAGCGGAAACCTGACGGCCAGCTATTACGACAGTCCGAACCTGGTCACGGGTTCGGCATTTCTTACCGGAGGTGGTGCTGGTACCGCGGCCTGCAACCAGGCGGTTTTGACGGTTAACATTGCTGGAACGGCGGCGGGGAGTGTGATCGATTCCACCGGCGTAATTAAATGCCCTGGAACTTGCTCGGCTGACTACGCTTTGGGCAGCACGATCGGCCTCACGGCGACCCCAACCGGGAGTTCGCAAGTGACTTGGACGAACTGCAGCAGCTTTACCGGCGATACTTGTACGGTGGTGCTCAACTTTAATGCCGTCGTGACT
The DNA here is from genome assembly GCA_049684755.1 of Candidatus Sulfotelmatobacter sp. Lineage (GTDB taxonomy): Bacteria > Acidobacteriota > Terriglobia > Terriglobales > Acidobacteriaceae > Sulfotelmatobacter. The sequence goes on along the minus strand of JBAVGI010000057.1, from coordinate 580 downwards.
GCTACCTTCAACTAAGAACGCCCTTCAATTATTAATTATTCCTGCTCGCTCAATAGCTTGCCTAGTGTTCCCTTGTGTTTCTCTGTCTTCTTGTTTTTGTGGGGGACCACCTTCGCCGCCGGAGGCGCGCCCACACGTTCCCGCGCCAGTTCTTTCACGGCCTGGACCGCTTGAAACCGCTTCACTTTTTTCTTGCGCGCCATATTTCTTTCTCAGCCCACATCCATGTTGCCATAGCTTTGTCCGCCGCAAAACTGCAATAATGATCCTTCGCGGTTGAATCGACCGGTCTGTGGCTGCGAAAGAGCACGTAGCCGGTCGACAACCAAGACTAGCGACTGGCGACCGATCATGGAAGAACGCGATTTTTTTGACGAACGCACGGAAAAGAAACCCGCAACTTTAAACTGCCCGCACTGCCACCAACCCGCCGAGTATGACGTCACGTGGGTAGTGCGTACCAAGAAGCGCCAGCTTAGCGGACGTGCCGACGAGCGCGACCGCGCCCGCTTTGCCAAATTCCGATCTTACATGGTGCGAAAAGACGACATGGCGGCCTGCAAGAACGTGCGCTGCCGCA
>JBAVGI010000056.1:0-2190 GCA_049684755.1 Candidatus Sulfotelmatobacter sp. | reverse complement strand
AGAAGAGGCGAATGGCCGTTTCCGGAGATGAGTTTGGAATTCGCGCTGGTGTTTTCGCTTCCGGGGATGTGGACGACGATTGATCCAACGACCATCGATATTTGGATGGAAAGTGGCGAGCTTACCTTTCCAGTGAATGCACTGGGATTGTTTTTCAACGAAGTCGATGTGGTTTACAACGCGGGATGGAGCGCGATTCCGGCGCCCGTACAGGTGGCATGCGCGCAGATCGTGAAGAATGCGCAAGCGACACCCGGACTGAATGTGCAATCAAGCCAGATCAACCAGATGCGGTTGCAATATTTCGGACCGACTCTGGTGGACGACATGGTGCGAAGTTTGCTTTCGCCGTATGTGGCGATTAAGGGCGCATAAGAAAAGACGGGCGGCGGTGATTGGCAGTCATCAGTCGTCAGCGTTTGGGTTACAGGGATCGTCGGACGGACTGGATTGTGGAGGAGGGACTATGGGGAGCGGAATTTGTGGAACGGCGTTGGTGCGCGCGGCGAATGCAATGTTGATGGCACTGGGTGGGGACCAGGTGAGTCTGCTGCTGCCGGGAACGGCGACAGCGAGCGATGTGGCCGGCCAGTTGGGATTGGTCGATCCTGGAGTGCAGGACGTAATGATCACGCCGGTTGTGGCTACTAATCTGCCGACCGGTAACCTGGGACCGGCGCGCAGGATCGAGTTTACGCTGCCGGCTTCGGCGATTGACGCGCAGTTGTCCACGCTTGGAATGGCCTCGGCGGAGGATCTTTTCAATGCTGCCCTGGGCCTGCAGTATGACGGAGATCTGTTTCACATTGAGGCGGTGGTGACTGAGAATTTCGCCGGGACAGCTTATTTTTACGTGGTTACGGCGGTGGAGTGAAGAAGAACCTTGCAGCTCCTGCCTTCTAGCCGCTTGCGCGCGTTTCGCGGCAGGCTACACCTCTTATCAAAGCGATAGATATAGAACCTTTCCGAGCTGAAGTTCTTAGCGAGAAGCTAGGAACTGGCGGCTAGAAGCTGGTGTTCATGCAATTTGCTAAAGACAGTTTTCTGCTGGCGTTGCAACAGAGGCTCGGAGGATTGAATCCGGCGAGAACGGTGACGATCAACGGGGCGACGGTGCCGGCGGTGGTTGCGGCGGAAAACTTGCCGCCGTCGTGCGCGGAGCCGCAGCCGAACGCGTTCTATATCGAGTGGGGACCGGCAAGCGTTGTGGGCGGGCATGCGGGCAATGCTGCACTCATGAGTTTGGAGTGTGTGATCTCTTACTACACCTTGGGAACAGTGCCGAGCATGGTGGATCGCGGGCGAGTGCTGGGTCAATTGGATGACGAACTGCTCGCGATCTGCCAGCCCGCGAATACGGAGAAGTACGATTATTCGCAGTCGCCGGGCGCTGACCTGGGTACGAGCGTGTTCTGGAACCAGCCGGCTTTTCAAGAGGCGACGACGAGCGGTGTTGAAGATAACACGCTTGCCTACCAGGCACGGGCGGTGCGCCGGGCAATGTATGAGCAGGCTTACCAGGATGGGCGGGCGGAGCGGCGGACGACGCTTACGGTTTTCTTTTTTTCGGAGGTAACGCTGTTATGAGCACTTCTCCGTTGCGCTCGGCGATGGTTCCGATTACGCGGCAGATGCGCGTTTACTTTGCGCCGGTAAATCGAATCACAGAAACGCCGACAATTTTTGACCCCGCGGCGGGTGCTTTTGCATTGGATTCTCCACCGGCCCCATGGGTGGACTTGGGCTGGATCGAAAGTTTCGAGAGATTCTACGACACGCCGACGGACGTTGTTCGATCGGGAACGAAAACTCTCCCCGCGCTGCAATTTCGGGGGCCGATTGAAGCGAGAGTGGAGTTCGATTTCAGGGAATGGGGAAAGCTGCAGATGGCGCTGGCGGGAGGGTCGGAGAACATGAACGTGCTGGCAACCAGTCCGAGCGCGACACCGTCGCCATCCGGTGGAACTCCGATTCCAGCGGTCGCAGTATTGACGGGTTCGACCGCGAGTCAACTTGTTTTGGGCGTGGGCGCGGTGAGCGGGTTCGGCGTTGGGAGCCTGCTGGCAGTGGACCTGGACTATGAGCAGCAGATCGGATACGTGGGCTCGGGGATTTCCGCCGCATATGTGAGCAACGCGGCCGCCGTTAATAACGATGCGAACTACGTCCGGCGGGTGACCTTCAACGTGG
>JBAVGI010000055.1:0-1652 GCA_049684755.1 Candidatus Sulfotelmatobacter sp. | reverse complement strand
GAGCGCAAGTTGTCGAACTTCCTCGTCGACCTGCTTCACCGGCTGAATTAATTGGGAATCAAGCAGCCGCATTGAAGCCAAATCTAAATCGGTCAAAGTGCTCAACAACACGTCAGATAGTTGTTCAGCAGAGCGACCAGCGCACGTCTCGACGAGGAATTGGCTGATGAGAATTACGCGCCGGTCGTTGACTGACAAAGTAAGGCCGCACCCCTTCAATCGGCTCGCTTTCGATGTCGCGCGCTCAACGGCCTGCCGAAATGCAATTTTGGCATCACTCTTTTTTCGAGTATCCGCGCCTTGTTTTCGGCAGACCATCACGATGTCGAGTTGAATCGGTTCTTTGGCTTGAGATTTTGGGGCAGCAACAGACATCTCCGATTTAACGGGATGACAGTTGACGAGCGAGAAACCAGCACCGACGACAGCGTCCGCCAATGATGTCCAACCGTCCATTCTAGAATGGTGATATGTGAACACAAGCAAACCGTCCTCCCTCAACACGCGGCAGCATTCAGTAAAGACGGCGCGCAGTTTCGCGGCGAATTGTTCCGCACTGGTGTCTTGAACTTCTTCGGCGTGACGCGTGGTGTTTCTTTTGCCGACAAATGGCGACGGGCAAAGTTGTTGCCAGGCAAAAAAGAAATCGGCCAGTTCCGAGTAATGCACGTTGTCGAAGAACGGCGGGTCGGTCACAACTAAATCCACACTGGCAGAAACCAAACCGGTTGACGACGAACTGCCGCAGGAAAGATGAATGGCTCGCGGCGCTGTCTTTGGGGATGGAGGCCACTTCGTTTCGACACGACCGGAGAATGGCACGCTCGCACCGAATACGCGCTTGCCGTTACTGCTGCCATTTGTTCGTTCAACCTCAAATTCAAACGGCGCTGAATGATATTCAATGGCGCGGAGCAGTCTTGATTTGAACAAGGTTGAAAACGAGCCTGAACTTTTTGACGTGCCCCAGACGTTGCCTTCAATCGGAACTCGTTCGGGTTTCAAGATGTGGTGAGCGAACATGTGCCGGATCGCTCCTGTGCCCTCGCCTTTGTAGGAGGCGAACATATTATTGAATTCCAAAACACCGGAGAAAACGGTTCGCAAGGCGGCTCGCGCTGCGTCGTCTGGAAGTTCAAGGATAGCGGCGTGCAGCCAACCAAGTGCGAGCAATTGACGGTCGTTGAAGAATTCACGCCAGGAACGATAGGCGTAGTTCATCACTTGGCGTGTATTGTAGCCGTCTTTCAGTTCCAGGGTCGGCAGCGGCAATTTGCTCCGATGTAATTCCTCCGAGCATCGCTGATAAGCGAGTTCATCCTCACGAGTGACGGGCAAGTAAATTTTTTCACCGGAACTATTCAAAACCAGCTTGGCAAACATCCGGTGCGCTGGCGGGTGGCCAATTGCCTTGGCAGTTTTTGCGATAGGAAAGACGTGATGGCACTTTCGGCAGGTAGCCGACGCGCCGCTCGCCGGGCCGGAGTGTAAATCAAAATCGTGTTGGCAATGAGGACAGCGGCTCTTCTTATCGTTGACATCGGCGGCGAAAACCCCCGCGCATTCCGGGCAGACAACGCGAACTTCTGGCTTGCGGTCTGGATAGGCGTTACGAACGAATATGTAGGTCGGAAACAAATCCACGTTTGCAG
>JBAVGI010000054.1:0-3395 GCA_049684755.1 Candidatus Sulfotelmatobacter sp. | reverse complement strand
TGGCGGTTTCGGCAACGCGGACAGCGGAGGTGGCGATTTTAGCGGCTTCGCTGGCGTTCTTGGCGATTTCTTTGATGCTGGCGCCCATCTCTTCGGCGCCGGTGGCGACGGTTTGCAGATTCTGGCTCACGTGCTGAGCCGCATTCGAAACCACGTTTGCCTGGGCCGACGTTTCTTCGGAGTTGGCCATAATCTGCTGGCTGGTGCTGGAAAGGGAATCACTCGCGCTGCTGACTCCCTGCGCGGTACTGGCGATCTGTGACAAGATCGCGTGCACTTTCTCGACAAACAAATTGAGGCACGCGCCCAACTGACCGATCTCATCTTTGCGGCTTTGGTCTACCCTTGAAGTGAGATCATTGGCTTCCGCCATTGCCTTAAATTGCGTGGAGAATGCATCGAGAGGCCGAGTGATGCTGAGTGTGATGCGCGTGGCCACGACCAACAGGAGCAAGAGCGAAAAACCGCACATCAGGAACGTGGCGCGGGTGGCGCGCTTTGCTTTGCCGGCGGCACTCTGCTCGGCTTCGCTGGCGCCCTTCGCCAGTTGATCGCTGGTCTCTTCGATCTTGCCCTGCAGATCCTTGTAAAGCTCCATGTAGGGTCCCAGCAGGGAAGCGGCTTGGCTGGGATCATGCACGATGGCACTCACCAGCGAATCGCCAGCTTTCAAGTACAGGTCCACCGTCCGTTGCTCGGCGTCAAGCATCGAACGGCTGGCTGAATCCACGGCAAATCCGCGGGCTTTGGTAAGGCGTTCCTGCAGCAGTTTGCAATGCTGCTGGAATTCTTCCACTTTGTTCTGCTGGTCGTCGCCTTTTTGCGTGAACACCGCGGAGATGTCGGCGCGGGTGAGGTCGTTATACATTCCGGCCTCAATGTGGTTTCGAATCGCAGAACCCGTCGAGGCCACTTCGAACGTTGTTTTTTCGACCGTAGTAATTCCCCAGTAACCGGTCGCGCTCACACAAGCCACAAACAGCAGTCCGCTGGCGGTCAGTCCGAACAATCGTTTTTTTATAGTCCATTGCATCTGACTCCCTTTCCCGGTTGCCGCTGGGCACGATGCTTACATTCTGAGTTTGTAGCTCGCGTCGCCTGCGGCGGTGCCGTCGACTTTCACCGCTTTGACGCCGCCGTCGCTGCCGTCGCCATGAAAATCGCCAGCCTTCACGAACCCAATGGCACCGGGCGAATTGGCTACGAAAGTTTTCAGGCCCGCGGAACTGCTCACTTCCTTGGGGGCCGTAGCGGATTTTCCGGTAAACGCGGCTTGCAAAAAATATTTGCCAAAGTCGCTGTCATTCATCCCACACACTTCTTTGAGAAAAGCAGTGCGCTCGGGCGCTCCCGGCGCAAACATCACCGGGGCAACGGCCTTGCCGGTATCCCAGCGGCTGCGATCAGAGAGAAAGAGCTTCTTGAGTTCACCGAGCGACAGGTTGTCTACGGGATTCGCAACGTTGACGATGACCACTATCGGATCGCCCCCGGCTTGCACCGGAGAGAGCGGCAAAGCCAACCATAGGACCGGCCCTAAGGTGACAATCGCGAGGACGGAAAACATCACGGTTTTGTTGTTCTTTTTTTTCATGACGTCTCCCCTTAGAAAGTGAATGCAACCTGGGAAGTGAACCCATTTGTGGTCGGCAGATCGCGTTCCGAAATTCGGTCGTATTGCAGCTTGAGCGCCGAATGCTCGGTGAAGTCGTAGCGAATTCCGACCGTTGGACCGTTGAGTCTTCCCACAAATCCGGTCACATAGGCGGGTGCATAATCGTTTGGATTGGCAAGCACATAGACCGGATCGTTGCTGGGAGCGTTGAAGTACTGGTAACGGAAATAGGGTCGATACGGACCAAAGGCTCGTGAGAATTGGGTATAGCCGCCCGTGGTTGTGAAAACCGGGCCGCTGGGCTCGACGTGCCGCACCAGCGCAGCCTCGTTGAGCACTTCGTACTTGCTGTTGATATATACGGCATGAACCGTTGCGATGGTTTCGGCGACCGCTGGAGGGCCAGGAAGAGAGAGGTTGTCATGGCGGAGGGAAAATCCCAGCTGCAGGCCAGAAATTTTCTCCGGGCGCATGAACAGGCCACCGTTGATGGACTTACTGTTATTTGCGTCCTGATTGTTCTGCGCCGGCTCCACGTTCGGTCCCCATCCTTGACCATTACCTAGCTCCAGAACATAGTTGAGTCCCATTTTTCCCGAAGGAATTTTGCCCGTGAAATTAATCCCGACCTCCTGCATCGGCAGAACGCCACCTTGATCGTCGAAGGCATAAATGAAAGGCCGATCGGTTGTAGTTTCCAGGAACTCTCCATAGTTAAAAGCTGTGTTGTAATACCCAACCCAGGAGTGGTAGCGCCCAACCGACACTTTGAAGTAGTCATTCTGGCGGTAAATGAATAAGAGCCGTTCGACGTCGGGCGAAATACTGTTGTCGTTTTCCGCAGTGAACAGCACCTCTCCCAGCACGGAAGCCTTGTCTGAGAGGCGGGCGGTCATGAACAGATCGAGCGAGCCGAAAAGAAACGTATCCGGGTTGTGGCTGTAGCCCTGGGCGCCCACGTCGCCGAAAACGATCAGCTTCAACCGCTGCGAAACTTCGTTCACCACCGGCGGCTCTATCGCAGCGGGCGGCGGTTCGGGTACTGGAGTTGCCGCCACGACGACGGGCTGCGCCTTGAGCTGCTTGACCTCAGCTTCCAGTTCCTGCAAGCGCTGCAGAAGTTGCTTGTTCACTTCATCCTGATTCGCAGGGGGAACGGGCGACTGTTGTGCTTGGGCTAGGACCGCCAGGCACACGCACAAGCTAAGCAACCATGACGTCCTGCGTATAGAAGTCGAACTGGCATTTGTCATATTTTCCTTGCTGCTGGCCATTTGTGGTTCGAGGAGTGCAGCGCACGGCATTTGCCCTCACTTCTACTTCGGCATCTTTCGACGAAACCTTAACGTGATACATCCTCGAACCCGGGGGACGGGTGACGGAGGTGAGCGGGACAGGATCGTAAGAGACGCCGCGATGGAGATCTGATGACCCAGCCGCCACCGTTATGCGCCGGAGTGCGCCGCCATGCTGCGGATCGCTTGACCTCCGGCGACCTGGCCGTTGTTTGCATTGATCTTGAATTGTTCCACCAGACGGCGAAGCTCGGCCGAGGTCTCCACTAGCTGTTGCGCTGCTTTCTGGGTGTCGCCGGCGCCGCGGGATGTGCTCTCTGCTGCCTGCGCCACGCCCGCGATGTTGCTGGTAATCTCGCCGCTGCCCTGCGCCGCTTCGCTTACGTTGCGCGCCATTTCGTTCGTCGTGGCATTCTGTTCTTCCACGGCCGTCGCGATGGTGTTGGAGATTCCGTTGACCTGATTGATCACTTCGCTGATGGAGG
>JBAVGI010000053.1:0-1845 GCA_049684755.1 Candidatus Sulfotelmatobacter sp. | reverse complement strand
AGGGCTGCTCGAGCAGGCAGACCTCCTCGTAGAACTTTTCCATTTTGCCGGCGACCATCTTCTCGGCGATATTTTGCGGCTTGCCGGAGGCGACGGCTTGCGCGAGGTAGATTTCCTTCTCGCGGTCGAAATCGGCCTTGGTCACATCTTCCTTGCGAATGAATTTGGGATCGCTGGCCGCGATGTGCATGGCGATATCGTGCACCAGCTCCTTGAAGTCATCGGTGCGGGCCACGAAATCGCTCTCGCAATTCACTTCGAGGAGCACGCCGATTTTGCCGCCGGCGTGAATATAACTGGTGACGGCTCCTTCGCTGGTTACGCGCGTGGCCTTCTTGGCCGCCACTGAGACGCCTTTTTTGCGCAGGATTACGACCGCCTGCTCCATATCGCCTTTGGCTTCAGTGAGAGCCTGTTTGCAATCCATCATGGGAGCTCCGGTTTTCTCGCGGAGATCTTTTACTTGTGCTGCTGAAATATTTGCCATAGTAGTGCTCATCTTAAAATACCTTTCAATCACTTCTGTCGAGATTAGAAACTTAACTTTGCCTTACCAGGATCATCTAGCTGGTGAAGCACGCTCTGGTACTCGATTCCGCAAATCCCACGCTTTGACAGCTCGTCCTCTAGCCATCTGTCCGGAATAGAGCTCTGCTCCAATTCGCCATTATGAAAGAGGTTGAACGATGTATCCTGTCGTCTGACGACCTCATAGACATTCGGCATAACTCGCAACCTGCGACCTTACAAACTTTGACCCGCGCCGGACGACCCGCGCGGGTCTGATGTCAGTGCCCGGTTTTCGCTGAAACTCTCGCTAAGGAAAGTTCCCTCAGGGGCTAAAGCCCGCATTCCCTTTGGATCTCTAGCGGCACGGCTAAAGCTGTGCCCTTCCCCGAGCCCTTTTCCAGCCGTGGCATTCCTATACCGTCTGGCTCTCCACCTTCGGGATATCGGCCTCTTCGTTGGCTACCGGCTTTTTGTGCGTTCCGGGGCCCAGCACTTCTTCCATGCTGATGTCTTCGCCGATGTCCGCAAGGTCGGATGCAGCTGCGGCCTCTTGCTCGCGACTTTCAAGCGCGGCCGCGGCATCTTCCGCCAGCTGCGTCTCGCGAGCTTGAGCCTGTTCTGTCGCGGCAGTCATGTCGGCGATTTGTTTATCGCTCATCAGCTGCGAGCCTTCGGCGATCGACTCTGAGATCTTTGAAGTGAATAAGCGAATCGCCCGCAACGCGTCATCATTGCCGGGAATTACATAATCCACTTCACTGGGGTCGCAATTGGTATCGACCACGGCGACCACTGGTATGCCCAGCTTGCGAGCCTCGCGCACCGCAATCTGTTCTTTGTTCGAATCGATTACAAAGATCGCATCCGGCAACCGGCTCATATTCTTGATGCCCGCCAGGTTGGCCTGCAAGTGCTTGCGCTCGCGTTCGAGCTTGATGACTTCTTTTTTCGGCAGCAGCTCGTAGCGGCCATCCGTCGCCATCTCGTCGAGTTCTTTCAGCCGCTTTACTGACTTCTGCACCGTGACCCAGTTGGTGAGCAGCCCGCCGAGCCAGCGCTGGTTGATGTAGAAACCGCCGCACTTGGTGGCCTCTTCGGCAATCGCATCCTGCGCCTGACGCTTGGTGCCTACGAACAGGACGATCTTGCCGCTAGCGGCGAGGTCCTGCACGAATTTCGACGCCTCCTTGAACATCTTCAGCGTCTTTTGCAAATCGATGATGTAGATTCCATTGCGCTCTCCGAAGATGTATTCCTTCATCTTGGGATTCCAGCGCTTCGTCTGATGCCCGAAGTGAACTCCCGCTTCGAGCAACTCCTTCATGGTGATAGTAG
>JBAVGI010000052.1:0-16117 GCA_049684755.1 Candidatus Sulfotelmatobacter sp. | reverse complement strand
GTCAACTGGGCTGCACGCATCTGCTCGATGCGGCAACGCTCACCGGTGCTGTCGTGGTCGCTCTCGGATATGCCAACGTTGGCGCCTTCGCCAATGACGACGCCATCTACGAGCGTCTGCAAAAAGCAAATGCCGAAGCCGGAGAAAAAATGTGGCGTCTTCCGCTCGACGACGAATACAAGGAACAGATTCGCTCCACCATCGCCGACATCATGAACACCGGCGGGCGCTGGGGCGGCGCGATCAATGCAGCCATGTTCCTGAAGGAATTTGCTGAAGATACGCCGTGGATTCATCTCGACATTGCCGGCACCGCCTGGATGGAAGATCAAAAACCATGGATCGCGAAAGGGCCGTCAGGCATCGCGTTGCGCAGCGTGGTGGAGTTCGTAAAGGGTTTTGCCAACTAGAAAATCGAGCCGCGGATGCGCGGAACTGGCGGAAAGCAAGTCACCACGATTTTCCGCCGTTTCCAAATCAGCGGCTCCGTTTGTCTTTTATTCCCTCTCTCACAGCCTTTTCGCCGGGACTGGCATCTCATGCGGGCTCCAAACGGCTCGAAAGCTTCTGTCTTGCCGACTCTAAGCGGGGGGGAAACAATATGAGAGGTCTGGCCGTAGCAGGAGTAGTAGTGCTGATCCTGGGCATCGTTTCGTTCTTCATTCCGATGCCGCACTCCGAGCATCACGGGATTAACGTGGGCGATGCGCACGTCGGCGTTACCACCGAGCACGACGAAAAAGTTCCGCCCGCTCTCAGCGTTGTATTAGTGGTGGTGGGCGCCGGCCTCGTCATCGCCGGAAGAAAAGCTTAACTCGAAGCGGACTACTTCTTCGTCGCCTGAGCAAAAGCATTTTCCATATTCGTGACCAGCGGAGCCTCGCCCTGCTGCAGACCGCTTCGCCTCGACATGCGCCACAGATACTGATTGCGCGGCCAACCGCGCGCGTCATAGAGCGCGAGAATATCTTCCGACGGACGGCTCGTGACCATCAACACGATGTCGGCTTGATTTGGCTGGTAGACCAGCGTGAACTTGCCCCACTTCTGCAGCGCGTCCTGGACCGTGGCAATGGCTTGGCGGTCGTCCGGAAACAAGTTGGTGTTGAACTGGTCACCGTCGTAGCTGGTCACGTAGACGTAACGTGCGTTAACCAGCGTGCCGGGAAACGCTGGTACACCTTGCGGAGTTGCCTTCGGCGCGGGAGCGGCCCATACAACACAAGACACTAGAAAAATCACAGCGCTGAAAGCAACACGAAAACCAGAAAGATTCCTCATAAGTCGAAGGCCCCCAGCCTTAATCAGTTGGATGCGACGGCTGTCCCGGAGATGCACGTCAGGCTTAGGAATTCCGCGTAAATTACTGTATTTATTGTAATTGTAAGGTGTCTGCAAGAGTACGGGAGGCCAATATGACGATGCTCAAGTAGACGGGTTTAACTAACTTCCAAATCTCTCCGCAGCTCGCGCCCTGGCTTTGGCGGCCTCTTCCTCTCGGTTCTTCGGTGGCGCAGTCGTCTCCAGCGAGCGGAGCAGACGAGCGGAAACTGCCGCAATCTCCTCCACCGCCCCCAGAAAGTATTCTTCATTTGCCCTCGACGGCTTATTGAAGCCAGTAATCTTCCGTACAAACTGCAACGAGGCAGCTTGCACTTCCGCCTCATTCACCGGCGGATCAAAGTTAAAAAGAGTTTTGATATTTCTGCACATTTTCCCATGACCTCCGGCGCGGGTTCCGTGGTGGCCCTACTGCGCTTAGTCTTACACAACTTCAATGATGTTTGCTCAGCGTTTGGGTTCGGGCACCGGCTGACTGTTCCGCGCCTGATCCACGACACTGCGAATCGCTTCGACGACCACCTCAGGCCGGTCAAGCTGAATATAGTGCGAACTGTTTTTCGCAATTATCCGCGTGCCCCGGGTTGAGAGATGAGCCAGTTCATCTTGCATTTGTTCCCATGCGACGTTCATGGGCTTAACCAGATCGGCGGGGATTTCGGGCACCGGCACATCGGGATCGTGAGACAAGACAGCCAGCGGCAGATCGCCCAGCGAACCAGTTGTGGCGGCCTGGGCCGCACTTTCGGGGAACTTTTTCAGCTCCGTAAGACCCTCGCGGTAGCTGTGAAAATTGCAATCGGCTGCGCGAACCTTCGCATCGCTGCCGCAGAAGCCCAGCAATCGCGGAATCCCGAACGGCATTGCGAACGTCATAAATTCCTGCTCCCGCACCCAGGTTTTGTCCATGTCGTTCAAGGCTTGGGGAAAACGCTTTTCCTGCTGCGGGTGCGAAGAATCCACCAGGACCATGCCCGCCACTTCGCTGCGATAGAAGCTGGTAAAAAGGCGAACGTCGTACCCACCCATCGAGTGCCCCACCAGAATGTAAGGGGGCTCAACTCCAGCATTGTGCAAAAGCGTGTGCAACTCCTCTGCCATCACTTTGCTGGTGCGCGGACGCGGGCTGTTATCGCTATAACCCAGCCCTGCGCGATCGTAAGAACAGACTCGCGTAAATTTGGCAATCTGCGGCTGCACTTTCATCCATGAAACATAACTGTCGCCGAGGCCGGAATCGAGAATCACCACAGGCGTTCCCACGCCCGTGCAGTTGATATGCAATTTGTAGCCGCCGACGTCGACGCGTTGACCGGGCATGGGATGAAAGCGGCGATCGCGCGCTTCCGAAATGTTTTCATAAAAGAATCCTGCAGCCGCGAGCGCGATGACAAGAATGAATAAGCTCCGAACGATGATGCGCACCCAATGACGGACGGGCATAGGCGGATTGGTAGCAGTTGTGTTCGGCATTATCTTTTACATGACCGGCGGTACGGTAATACCCATCACCGCCAGGGTGCGAATCAGTTCGCGGCGTACCACCGCAACCGTCGCCAGCAGGAACTGTTTTCGCTTCTCATCGGCCTCGCTGAGTATGGGATGCCGATGGTAGAACGTGTTAAAAAGCTGCGCCAGTTGAAAGGCATGCTTGGCAAGATACGCCGGCTCAGTCGTTGCGATGCATTGATCCACAATGTAAGAGGTCTTCGCCGCGGCGAGCCACAGCTCCCAGATCTCGGTTCCCGATTCGCCAGTCAAGAATTCAGCAAATTTTTCGCGCCCCACATCGCCGGCGATCTCTTGCGAAAATACATCAGGATCGATCCCAGCTTTCTTGAAAATGCTCGCGGCTCGGACCACGGCGTATTGCGCATACGGCCCAGTCTCGCCCTCAAAGCTCAGCGCTTCTTTGAAGTCAAACGCAATCACCGATTGCTTGGTGAACTTCAACATGAAATAGCGCAGCGCGCCGATGGCAATCTGTGTGGCGATGGAGAGCCGCTCCGCATCGCGGAGGTGAGGATGTCGCGAATCTACTTCGCTCTTAGCGGACACGATGAGCTGATCGAGCAGGTCATCGGCTTTCACTCCGAAACCCTTGCGGCCGCTCACTTCGATGTACGACCGCGTCTTGTCTTCCTCACTGAGCGTGTAGCCCAACTCGGCGGCGCAACGCGGCGTGAGCGCGACCATCTCGTAAGAAAAATGGGTGTAGTGGTCGGCTGCCTCGTTGTGGCCGAGCTCGCGCAGCGCTTCGATCACCGTGTTTTGCGCCTCCGACTGCCGGGCGTCAATCACGTTGTAAATCTCGGCGACGTCGCCGAAGTGCGGATGATTTGTTTCGCCCTCCATCGCGGAAATCCAGCACTGGTGCTGGTTGGGATAGCGGTAGAACTTGCGATATCCAAAGTCGCGCCCGAGCAGGCCGAACTTCCACATATGGTAGGCGATGTCTTTGCCCACGTAACCGACAGTGCCGTTGGAGCGGACGATCACTTTCTGGTCTTCCTCGGAAATAATCTCGCTTTCCCCCGTGGTCTCTGTGCCCCCTGTGGTTGATGCCGTTCCCGCGCGCCGCATCACCCAGCAGCCCTTGTTCTTCCCTTCACTCTCGTAGGTGAGCACGCCCGCTTCCTTGAGATTGGTGAAAGCCGCATCCCAGAAATGCAAGTGCAGGATTTCGCTCTCGCGCGGCAGAAAGTCGTATTCGATCTCGAGACGATCCATCGTTTCGAGATGGCGGCGCAACACGGCAGTCGAAATCAGCTCGGCAATCGCCCCCGTTTCGCTCGCGGGATCCTCGATGGCGTGCAGCGTTTCGCGACGCTCCTGCAGATTTGCCTTGTCTTGCTCGTACCACCGCGACACGCGGGCATATAAATCCCAACAGTAATAGTCGAAACGGGGCTCGCGAATGAGCGCTTCGATCTCAGCACGCGACTTTTTCTCAATGTGCGTGAAACCAACGACTACATCGGCAACCTGCACACCGGTATTGTCGATGTAGTTCTGAACGTCCACTTCCCTGCCCGCATAGCGCAGCAGCCGGACAAATGTGTCTCCCAGAATTGCATTCCGCAAGTGGCCGATATGCGCCGCCTTGTTGGGATTGATGCTTGTATGCTCAACCAGAATCTTGCCCGCGGCAATATCTGCGGAGGGTTTCCGGTCAGCGACCGAAGCAGCAACCATCCATCCGCGATCTATTTTGACATTCAGATAACCCGGAGGCGCGACCTGCAGCTCCGCGATACCCTCGATCGAACCGATCCCGGCGCGAATAGCTTCGGCGATCTTTAGCGGGGCGCTGCGCAATGGCTTGGCGAAAGGAAATATCGGAATGGCAAAATCGCCAAGTTCCACTTTTGGGGGCTGCTCGATCACTACGTGCGGCAGGCTTGTGCCTGTGTAACTCTGCACGAGAAACCGTGCGATACTCTGCGCCAAACGCTTTTCGAGATGACGATACAAGGCTTCCCTCTGCGCTGTTTGAGAACAGTGATTCTAGCAGAGCGCACGCCGGACGCAGGTTTGAAGCAGGCTGGTTTGACGCACAGTGGACTGTTCCCTATGATGAAAAATCGACGTTTCTCTATGCGCATAGCCTACCTCGAATGTTTTTCCGGCATCAGCGGCGACATGTTTATGGGCGCGCTGCTCGACGCCGGAGTTGCGCCCAGCGTCTTTCAAGATGCCGTCGCAGCTCTCAAGATCGGGGCCCGGCTTGAGATTTCCCGCGTCGTACGCGCTGGAATTTCGGCCACTAAGGCGGACGTGTGGGTGAATGGAGAAAGAGATTTACCCCGCGAACAATATTGGGAGCAGCAGCATTCGCGCCATCAACATTCCCACGAAGAGCCGCACGCGCATGGCCGTGAGCACGCGCACTCTCAAGCCGATGAGCATTCGCACGACGATCCGTCTCACGCGCATCCTCATGCTCATGAGCACTCGCACGATCATGAGCATAGCCGCGGCTTGAGTGACATCCGCCAGATTATTTCCGCCGCTTCGATTTCGAGCAGCGCAAAGAAAACGGCCATCCACATTTTTGAAGCGCTGGGTCGAGCCGAGGCCAGGATTCACAATACATCCATCGAAAGCGTGCATTTCCATGAAGTCGGTGCGGTCGATGCAATGGTCGATATCGTCTGCGCAGCCGTAGGGGCTGAGGCCCTGGGAGTGGATGAGTTTATCTGTTCGCCACTGAACGTTGGCGGAGGCACCGTAAAGTGCGCGCATGGAACGATTCCGGTGCCGGCGCCGGCTACGGTCGAGTTACTTGCAAATGCGCCTGTATATTCTTCCGGCCTGTTGATGGAGTTGGTCACGCCCACGGGTGCGGCGATCGTGAAAACGCTTGTTTCACGTTTCGCCTCGTTTCCTGAGATGAAAATTGAGAAGTCAGGCTATGGTGCGGGGACGCGGGATTTTCCCGGACATCCGAATGTGTTGCGGTTGACGATTGGAGAAGCTACTCATTCTGTGGCCGCGAACACCGAGAGCGATACAGTCGCCGTGCTCGAGGCAAATCTCGACGACCTTAATCCGCAAGTCTTCGGCTACGTAATGGATCGGCTGTTCGAGGCGGGTGCGCTGGATGCGTTCGCCATGCCCGTGCAGATGAAGAAGAATCGTCCCGGCACTTTGCTGACCGTGTTATGTAAGCCCGAGCACGCAAGCGATCTGACGCAATTGATCTTCACCGAGACGACCACACTGGGCGTTCGGCGGCGCGATGAAAGGCGTAAAACGCTGGCTCGGCGCTGGGAAAGCGTCGGCACGCCCTGGGGCGAGGTCCGCGTAAAGATTGCGAGCATGAATGGCACGGTCACCAACTACGCCCCGGAGTATGAAGATTGCCGGCGCATCGCGGAGGAGCATCATGTGCCGCTGAAGCAGGTGATGCAGGAAGCAGCACGGGCTTACTCGAACGCCGGGCATCAGTAAGGATCCGCGGCGATTATGTCAATCGATGATCGAGCAGAAGACCAGCGATGTGCAGTCGAGCTATGACCGTGTAGCGGAAGAATATGTGCGGCATATCTACGACGAGTTGCAGCACAAGCCTCTGGACCGGCAAATGCTCGATAGATTTGCAGACCGTTTGCGGGGAGCGGGGCTGGTGTGCGACCTTGGCTGCGGGCCTGGGCAAGTGGCTCGCTACCTGTCTGCGTGCGGAGTTGCAGTGTGCGGCATGGACTTGTCGCCGGGCATGGTCGAGCGAGCTCGTCAGCTCAATTCGGGCATTGAATTCTGTCAGGGCGACATGAGATCGCTTAATGTGCCGGACGAGGCCTGGGCTGGGATCGCGGCGTTCTACGCGATCGTCAACCTTCAGCCTGCCGAAGTCGCGCAGGCGTTGCGAGAGATGAATCGCGTCATGCAACCGGGAGGGCTGCTGCTGCTTAGCTTCCACATCGGCGAGGAAGTTTCTCATGTGGAGGATCTGTGGGGCTGCGCGGTGTGTCTTGATTTCTATTTCTTCCGGACCAGGGATGTTGCTGGCTATCTGCATACGGCAGGTTTCGAGATCGACGAGATTGTCGAGCGGGAGCCGTACGCGCCCGAGGTTGAATACCAGAGCCGTCGGGCTTACATATTCGCGCGCAAAGCAGCGCTAGAAACGACACCAGAATGACCAGGAAGTTCTATATCACGACACCGATTTACTACGTGAACGCTCGGCCTCACATCGGCCACGCCTATACGACGATCACTTGCGACACAATCGCGCGACGACACCGCCTGCTGGGCGACGACACTTTTTTTCTGACCGGCACGGACGAGCACGGGCAGAAGATCGAACGCGCTGCGCAAGCTGCCGGAAAAACTCCCCAGCAATATGCCGATGAAATTTCAGCCGAGTTCCGTCGCTTGTGGAAACGCATGGGCATCTCGAACGATGACTTCATTCGCACCACCGAAGACCGCCACAAGAAACGCGTTCAGGAATTATTCCGGAAGATTCGCGACAACGGCTACATCCACAAGGGAACCTACACCGGGCAGTATTGCGTATCGGATGAACTCTATGTCGATGGCGCGCAACCCGGCGATCCTTGCCCCACCTGCGGCCGGATTACGGAGACGGTTCACGAGGAAAATTATTTCTTCAAGCTCTCCGCCTTCCAGGATAAGTTGCTTGCGCTCTACGCAAATCCGGAGTTCATTCGTCCCGAGTCGCGCCGCAACGAAGTGATTTCATTTGTGAAGTCCGGGCTGCGCGATCTATCGATCAGCCGCTCTACTTTCACTTGGGGCATTCCCGTGCCCGACGATCCCAAGCACGTAATTTATGTTTGGCTCGATGCGCTGGCTAACTACATTACTGCTATTGGCTATGGTTCATCGCACGCTGGAGCGCAGGAAGCTTTCAGGAAATTCTGGCCCGCCGATGTGCAGATGATCGGCAAGGAAATCGTTCGCTTTCACTGTGTCTACTGGCCAGCTTTTCTGATGGCTGCGGGTCTTCCCGTGCCGAAAGCCATCGTCGCTCACGGTTGGCTGCTGTTCGAAGAGAGCAAGATGTCGAAGTCGCGCGGCAACATTGTGCGCACGGAGACCATTCTCGACGTCCTGGGCGCTGATGCGCTGCGCTATTTTCTTCTGCGCGAAGTTGTTTTTGGTCAGGATGGTTCGTTTTCCTTCGATGCGCTGGTTCAGCGCTACAACTCCGATCTGGCGAATGGCTTAGGAAACTTGGCAAGCCGCACCCTCACCATGATCAATCGCTATTTCAAGGGCGAGGTGCCGTATCCATCGCATGCGTCAAGAACGGCGGCCGATGATTCGATTGCCCAAGCAGCACGCTTAGTTATCCGAGAATTCGGGATCTTGTTCAGTGACTTTCAGTTTTCGCGAGCTTTGGAAAGCGTGTGGGGCCTCATCGCGGCGGTGGACAAGTACATTGTCGAGAACGAGCCCTGGGCTCTCGGCGAAAAGCAGGATGAAGGCAGCCGCTCGCGTCTGGCAACTGTACTTTACACCGCCGCAGAAGCTTTGCGTATCGCGACCGCGCTGTCCCATCCTGTGATGCCGGATGCGACAACGAAGATCTGGACGCAGATGGGATTGGGAAACATTCAGAAGCTGGCTCTCGACAAATTAACCTGGGGACAGCTCCCCCTGGCGACGAAGCTGGGCGAAGTTCAGCCCGTATTTCCGCGCGCCGACAAGAGCGCGATTGAAAGGATGCAGAAAATGGAAGAGGAGCAAAGGAGTACGCCGGCTGCCGAGCTTGCACCCGCAGCCCCAGCGACGGCGGCACAAACGAGCGCTGCAGTCACTCCGTCAGCTGTAGCGCCCTCGGCGAACGACAAAATCTCAATCGACGATTTCTCGAAAATCGAACTGCGCGTTGGACTCGTAAAGGTCGCAGAGCGCGTACCGAAAGCTGACAAGCTTCTGCGCTTGGAAATCGATATTGGAACGGAGGTGAGGCAAGTGCTGGCCGGAATTGCCGAAGCTTATGCGCCGGAAACGTTGATCGGACGCAAAGTCGTGATCGTGGCGAATCTTGCGCCGCGCAAACTTCGCGGTATGGAGTCGAACGGCATGATCGTAGCCGCATCGCTCGAAGGTGGAAAGCCCGTGCTGGCGAGCTTTTTGGAGGATGTGCCGGTGGGAGCGAGGCTGAAGTAGGACGAGGGATTACTGGCTGTCACATTTTGGCTCCATGTTTGTAGATTCGCACGCACATCTCGATGGTGACCGCTTCGACTCCGATCGCGAGCAGGTGATCGCTCGGGCGCGTGAGGCTGGAGTGCAGACGATCATCGCGATCGGCAACGGTGACGGGCCTCAAGACGTCGACTGCGGAATTCGCCTGGCCGAGAAATACGATTTCATCTACGCCACCCTCGGCATTCATCCGCACGAGGCCCGGCTTGCGGACCAAGCTGCTTATCAAAACATGGAGCGTCTCGCGCAACATCCGAAAGTGATCGCCTGGGGCGAGATTGGCTTGGATTATTTCTACGACTACTCACCGCGCGATGTGCAAAAGACAGTTTTCATCCGTCAGATGGAGTTGGCTGCGGCGGCGAAGCTTCCCATCGTGATCCACTGCCGGCCTTCGGAGGCAAGCGACAACGCCTGGAATGATTGCCTCGCACTTATAAAAGATCATTGGGTCGCAAACGGGCTGGGAGGAATTCTGCACTGCTTCACGGGAAACTGGCCGCAGGCGAAGAGTGCGCTCGACATGGGCTTTGTGATCTCCTTCGCTGGTAATCTGACTTTTCCCAAGGCGCAGCAAATTCGCGACGCCGCTCTGCAAGTCCCCATGGATCGAGTGCTCATCGAAACGGATTCCCCCTATCTGGCGCCGGTACCCTTGCGAGGCAAGCGCAACGAGCCCGCATTCGTGAAGCACACAGCGCAGAAACTCGCCGAGTTGCGCGGTTCAACCATGGAAGAAATCGGCCGGCAAACCAGCAGCAATTTCTACAAGTTTTTCAAATTGGCTGAAACCACTGAAAAGAAAGTTTCCGCCAGTTAACCCTCTACAAAACCGATTCTTCCTGATAATCTCAAGAGTTAGATTCCCTCATTTCAGAAAGAATTGAAATCCGATGCCTGACAACTCCTTTGACATCGTGAGCAAGATCGATCTGCAGGAGGTATCCAATGCCATCCAGCAGGCGTTGAAAGAGATTCATACCCGATTTGATTTGAAGGATTCGAAGTCGAATATCGAACTCGAAAAAGATGCAATCGTGCTGCACTCTGCCGACGAATATAAGTTGAAGGCGGTGAACGACATCCTGCAACAAAAACTCGTCAAGCGCGGCGTTTCATTGAAGGGCCTGACTTATGGCCCAGTCGAAGCCGCTGCCGGCGGGACGTCCAAGCGTAAAGTAACGATGCAGCAAGGCATCGCCATTGAAAAAGCGCGCGAGATTGTGAAGCTGGTAAAGGACTCCAAGAAAAAAGCGCAGGCCTCAATCCAAGCAGACTTAGTGCGCATCAGTAGTAAAGACCGCGACACGCTGCAGGAAGTAATCGCCATGCTGCGGCAGCACGATTTTGGAATCGATTTGCAGTTTACAAATTATCGAACGAATTAAGTTCAAACCTTCAACGCAAGGAAAATACGAACAGGTTCCTACATTGAGCGCACCGCCCATCATTAACGGGAAGGAAATCTTCGACCTGCTGCATGACGATCTTGCAGCTCTGGAAGGCGAGTTTGGGCACGACACTGTCTCGGGCGTGCAAGCCATCACCGAAATCGGCGAGTATCTGCGAAACGGCGGCGGCAAGCGAATTCGCCCAGCGCTTCTTTTTCTTTCTTCCAAACTGTTCGATTACCGGGGGCGCGGCGCGGTAAGGCTGGGAGCCGTGGTCGAAATCATTCACACGGCAACGCTGGTGCATGATGACATTATTGACGAGGCGAAAACTCGACGTGGCCGTCCCGCAGCCAATACGCAGTGGGGCAACTCGAAGTGCGTGCTGGCGGGTGATTGGCTTTACATGCAGGCCTTCAAAGTCGCGGTGCAGGAACGCGACTTCCGCATTCTTGACACACTCATCGAACTAACCCAGCAGATGGTCGAGGGCGAGCTGCTGCAGATGGAAAAGCTCGGGCAGTTGATTACGCTGGATGAGCATTTCGATCTGATCTACCGCAAGACGGCCTGCCTTTTTTCGGTTTGCATGCGGCTGGGAGCGATTTTAGGCGGCGCGACGGCGGATCAGGAAGAGGCTCTCGGCCAGTACGGGCATGACCTGGGCATGGCGTTTCAGATTGTCGATGATGTCCTCGATCTCACCGCTTCGGAAGATGTTCTGGGTAAGCCGGTGGCCAGCGATTTGCGCGAGGGCAAAGTCACGATGGCGGTAATCCATGCTCTCGAGCGGTGCACACCGGAAGAGCGGTCCAAGATCGAAACCATTCTTCAGGACCGCGCCTTCAACGGTGTAACCCACGCACAGATTATGGACATTCTACGGCGCTACGGATCACTGAATGCCGCGACCGCACGTGCCGCACGGTATGCTGAGTCGGCTCAAGACGCACTCAGCGCCTTCCCCGATTCCGAGATCAAGCGGGCGCTGCTATGGGCGCCTGATTTCGTGGTCGCCCGAGAGAAGTAGTTAAAGAGCTTGGACCGCTGATCCCTCGACCCAGTCAAGGACAATATGGCGTAGCAGACAACATCGGCTGCCAAATCTGATAAATTGTTTTGCACAATGCAGGTTTTAGCCGCGAATTCCTGAATTCCTGCGATTGACGGCAACCTCTTCGGTGGTTACGGCGACCAACACTCACCATAGTTATCAGAGGATGCACCAATCCGTTCGTGGCTTAAGCGCGTTCCATATACAGCAGTACGAATCTGGCCAGGTTCTTCAAAACAAGACGAGGAGATCTCCCATGAAAAAGTTGATGGTTTGTCTGCTGGCAATCACCTTTGCGATGAGCTTGACTGCCTTCGCGCAACAGGATAACAACAACATGTCGCAAACCCAGACCGATCAGATGGCGCCTAAGGCTCCGCTGATGACCCTTAAAGGCACTGTCAAAATGGAAGGCGACAAAACTGTGTTCGTGAGCGACAAAGACGGCAAGAGCTGGGACGTGATGAATCCCGAGGAATTGAAGGGTCACGAAGGACATCACGTGCAACTTAGCGCGCACGTCTATGCCGACAAGAATTCGATCCATATTATGAGTGTGAAGATGCTCAAGGGCGGATCGATGAACAATGACTCCATGAGCAAATAGTTCGCGATACAAAATGGAAGACGATATAAAACGGAACCGGACGACGGTTCCGTTCCTTAGCCAGCCGGATCTTTACGATATCGGCTGGCTTTTTTCTCTGCAATCTGGACTTCCCGCCAACGGACGGTCGCTTAGTCGACTGTTCGTTCAAATCCGCACTTTCCTCCGGATGAACCCGCCCATGCAGACCAATCCTGTGCCCATCAATGCAACACTTCCCGGCTCTGGCACCGGACTGTACGATCCGCCGGGAAGGCCCGTCAAACTGCCGTTCCCAAGAATGCCGTTGATTTCCAGGAGACCGTTCTGGTTGTAGCTCACAAAGTTGGTACTAACGTGCTCGGTAAATATCCCGGTAAAATCCGCTGAGGTCCATTGTCCCTTCTGGTCGCTCTCTTCCCACCCGCTGAACATCGCGGTCAGAACGTCGGTCTTGGAGTTGAACGTTGAGTTAAACAAATTGCCGTAAAGATAAAGTGAATTACTGCCTTTGATCACTTGATCCATCAGGACGCCGCTGGCAAAGTTGGTCATGCTGGAGCTGCCACCGCAACAATTCCAAACCTCAAACTCCATATTGTTGTAGCCAGTCGGTGTGCTCTGGTAGTTGTACCCGTAAATGTAAGACTCTACGCCTGGCTCCGCGACAGTTTGGGCGTAGCTGCCCGTACCGTTAAAACCAATTGAGTTGGCAAACGCAGGCATCGCCGATAGAACGACGCTTAAGACAATCAGAAAACGATTCATTGTTTCTCCCCGGGAGGTTGGGGCTTTTGCTTACAGCCGACAACTTCACAAAAGTCACCACACAAGGGTCATTACATACCCGCAAATCAATTCCTGGTATGGCTCCGACGGGTGGTTATTGAAGTAACTCGCTTATCAGAGTTCGGAATATTCTTTATACTGAACCGTTTTCTGATTCTGCCGATCCAATTGTGTCTATGGATTTGTACTTGCTCATGGCGCGTCACGGATACGCTCTGACCTTTGGCCTGTTATTGGCAGAGGCGGTCGGCTTGCCCTTTCCGGCCGCGCTCGCGCTAGTGGCGGCGGGAGCAGCAGTAGGTGCACATGCGCTGTGGGGTCCATACGTTCTCGCCGCGGCACTGACCGCGTTGCTTCTTGGGGATACTGCGCAATTCTGGTTGGGCCGATATATGGGTTGGGCGCTGTTGGGGTTTTTATGCCGCGTATCGATCAATCCCGAAACCTGCATCCTTCGCTCCGCCGAATCGTTCTACAAGCGCGGCAAAATTACCCTGGTGATTGCGAAGTTTATCCCCGGCGTGAATACCATGGCGGCTCCGCTGGCGGGAAGCATGAAGATGCGCTTCTCACAGTTTCTGCGTCTGGACTTTGCCGGCGCCCTGGTTTACTCGTTGACGTATCTGCTGGTGGGATATGTCTCGCGCGATTTTCTGGCCGCACTCTTGCGCGGCTTTCACGCCGCCGGGCGTGCCATGGAAGGGGTGATCGTCGCTGCGCTCACCGTATACGCGATTTACCGCATCGTGCAATATCGCAAGAACAAGACTTACAGCGTAGTGCCGCGGATACAGGTGGAAGAGTTAGCCAGACGGCTGTCATCGCAAGATGCGGGCCGGGTGCAGATTGTCGATGTCCGCAGTCATGGTTATTACGATTCCGGATCATCGAGGATCAAGAACTCGATCCGCATCGAACCCAACAATCTGGAAGAAGAAATTAAGAATCTTCCCAAGGACAAAGACATTTATCTTTATTGCACTTGAGCGCGCGAAGCGACCAGCGCCCGGGTGGCGCACCTGCTGCGGGAGAAAGGCTTCAACACGTTCGTGATTGTCGGCGGATTAACCGCCTGGCGCAAAGCCGGCGAACCCATGGAGTCAGTCCCCGCGAACGATCTGGTGAAGTTGCCGACGTTCAATTAGGCGGGTATCGCGTTGCAATGGCCAAACCGGAAGAGCGCAAGTCTCTCGCATTTTTCCCGTCTTGGCCCGCAACGCTGGAATTGCAGCTTTTTCGACCTCTACTTCGCCGCCATTACCGACTTAACTTCGATCGTGTCTCCGTTGGCCGTACCCTTCACCGTGGCCTGCTCCCAAGCCAACTTATTGAGCTCATCCTTCTCAGCCTGCGTAGGCGTGTCAAGGGTATAAACCTTGTCGCCGACCACCAACGCGTACTTCGCGCCTTTTTTCACGCATGCTCGAACACAGGTCGCTGGGTCAACGCCTTCCTCATGCTTTGCGCCGCACATGGCGTCGCTTACTTTGCCGGTAAAAGTCTGTGTGCCTGCCGCAAACACAGGCAGAACAGACAGTCCAGCGCAAACCACGATTGCCGCTATCCAAATTTGTAACCGCTGCAAACAAGACATAAATCCTCCTTATTCCTAAAGTATTCTCCACCGCGCTATTTGGATGCAACTGCCGCGGAAATCTATACTGCTTTTTATGGCCTCAAACCAGGAAATTGAGATCAAGTTTCGCGTTGCCGATGTGCGGGAGCTCGCCCGCAAGTTGCACAAAGCGGGCTTTCGCATTGTGACCAAGCAGACTCACGAGATGAACACGCTCTATGACCTGCCGGGAGAGGTTCTGCGGGGACGCCAACAGTTGCTGCGCCTGCGGAAATATGGGATGGAATGGAAGCTGACGCATAAAGCAAAAAAGAAAACCGGACGGCACAGTAGCCGCGAGGAGTTAGAAACGGTCGTAGCCGATGGCAAGAAGATGGATTTGATTCTTCGTGCACTGGGCTACGCGCCGTCGTTTCGCTACGAAAAATTTCGCGCCGAGTGGAAGGATGGAAAAGGCCAGGTGGTCGTCGATGAAACGCCCATCGGAAACTTCTGCGAAATCGAAGGGCCTCCGCGCTGGATCGATGCCACCGCGAAGAAGCTTGGAGTGATGCCGGCAGATTACATTACGAAGAACTACGCCGGATTATTTTCGGAATGGAAGGCTCGAACGAAAAGCCAAGCGAAGGAAATGACCTTCAAGGGAGTGAAGCAGAAAAAATCCGCCTCTCACTCGGAATAGACCGTTGCTTTTCTCGGGCGATTCCCTACGCCCCGTGGCACTTCTTGTATTTTTTTCCCGAACCACACGGACAAGGATCGTTACGCCCAACCTTCTCTTGACCGCGTACCACCTGTTGTACCGGCTGCACCTCACCGGCGCCAGCCATCCGCGCCTGTTCCAGTTCGCGGCGCTTGCGTCGCATAAATGCTTCTTCCAAATCGTCCGCGGAAGTCGCAACCAGTCGCGGTGGATGATGCCCGTTGCCGCCACTCCCCGCCGGAACTCCCGCCTCTGGGCCGCGCGCAGCGGCCTCCTCAGGGCCCGCATCCGGCGGACGCTCAATAATCTGCATGAGGTACAGGTAGCGCGCCGTGTCTTCCTGGAAGCGCTGCAGCATGGCCTCGAACATCTCGAACGATTCCTTTTTGTACTCGACCAGCGGATCATGCTGGCCATAGCCGCGCAGGCCAATTCCCTCCTTCAAATGATCCATGCTGAGAAGGTGGTCTTTCCACTGCGAGTCGAGCACGCTGAGCATAATCATGCGCTCGTGATGGCGCATCGCTTCCGGCCCAATCAGCTTTTCCTTCGCGTCGTAGCGTTCTTTCAGCTTCTCGAAAATGGCGTCGCCAAGTTCCTGCCGGTTCAGTTCTTCCGGCTTCACGCCCTCAGCCATGAAATCCACACCGAAGCGCGTAAAGACAGCATCTTTCAATCCCTTGATATTCCAGTCGTCGACGTGGCCTTTTGGTGGGCAATACTCGTCCATCAAATCGCCAAGAATTGCCGAAACGTAATCTTCCAGGATCAGATCTTTCTGATCCATCCCCTCGAGCAAACGCCGGCGCAAGCCATACACAGCTTCGCGCTGCTTGTTCATCACGTCGTCGTATTCGAGAAGGTGTTTGCGGGATTCGAAGTGCTGCCCTTCCACCGCCTTCTGCGCAGTCTCAATGCGCCGGCTGATCAACTTGGATTCAATCGGGACGCCTTCTTCCATCCCCAACCGCTCAAGCAGTTTCGAAACCCA
>JBAVGI010000051.1:0-9857 GCA_049684755.1 Candidatus Sulfotelmatobacter sp. | reverse complement strand
GTAGGTTCTGAAAAACCGAAGCGTAAGCCTCGCCGGAGAGATGGCCGAGTGGCTGAAGGCGCACGCTTGGAAAGCGTGTTTACTCGAAAGGGTAACGTGGGTTCGAATCCCACTCTCTCCGCCAGTTCTTTTGCTTTCAACGAGTTAAGTGCCATCCATACCGTCGTCCATACCGTAAAACCCATTCCACGGGCGGTATGTGATGAAATTCAGCGATCTTTACACTCCAGGAGCGAACTCGCCATACGGTGAGCCGAAGCTCGCGTCGCACAAGCAAATAAGCGCTACGTCGTGCTTCCAGCTCCCTTCAAGCGTCTCCTCTTCACTCACCACTCTCTCTCGGCAACTCGCCAGCTTGACCCGAAGCCTCAAGAATTTGACCGAATTTCCGTTTGGACCTAATTTCTCCAAGCCTGATTTGGAGGTCATATGATGCGGACCGGCAACTCCCATGCGGGGCGCGTCAATCTCACAAAGTACGTGAAACTGGGCGGTGCCGCGTCTGAGAGTTGGCGCTTCTGTCCAGTCGTCCGCACAGGCAATGGCCGAATTCGGCCAGACTACGTCTTGATCGATGGCAGGCCCGAGCTGCACAAAGAAGGCGCCTACTACATCGAGTGGTATCTCGATGGCAGACGATATCGAGAGTCAGTGGGCAAGAATCCAAGCGAGGCGTTTGCCGTTGCAGAGCGCAAAGCGCAAGTTCTCAAGAGCCAGGCGCTCGGAATCGAAATCGTCGGCGAAGACAAGCAGACCGGAGCGACCCTGGCTGAAGCTTGCCGCGAGTTCCTCGAGGAAACCCGCCAACACCACAGGCCGAAAACGTACAGCCAGTACAAGACCGCTCTCGAATATTTCCGCCAATCGTGTCGTGAAAAACCGCTTTGCACTGTCGAACGATCTGACGTCATGAGTTTCATGGGCTTTTTGTCCGACAGAGGCCTTGCCCGCCGCACGATCTGGACTAAGGTGCAGGTTGTCGTCTCAATGCTCAAGGCGAACGGAATTACTAAATTGATCCGCAAGCGCGACTGGCCACGCTACACGGAAACGGAACCTGAGGTCTACACCGGTGAGGAGATCGAAACGTTTCTCGCCCAATGCAACTCTTGGAAGCGAGTACTCTTTGAATTCTTCTGGATGACTGGTTTTCGCGAAGGCGAGGTAATGCACGTAACATGGCCCGACATTGACTTCGGTAATCACGTTGTTCGGGTGAAGGCAAAGCCAAAGCTGGGATTTATTCCGAAGGATTGGGAAGAACGCGAGGTTCCGATTCCCGACCGCCTCTTGAACAGCTTGCGCCATCACAAAGCCTCAGCATCCGCAAATCATGCGCTGGTTTTCGCGACCAGAAATGGCAGGGTCGTGCACAACTTTCTACGTCAATGCAAAAGTTTAGCGTGGCGTGCCGGCCTGAATTGCGGCCTGTGCGACACAGGGGAAGGGCGCTGCGCCAAAGGACCATATTGCCAAAACTGGTTTCTGCATAAGTTCCGGGCGACATTCGCCACCATGCATCTTCGCGCCGGAGTTGATTTGACAACGGTTCAAACGTGGATGGGACACAAGGACTTGGAGTCGACGATGCGCTACCTCAAACCCGCCAGAGACAAGGAAGCACTGCAGAAGGTCAATGTCACGTTTCCTCTCCCGAGACGAACATCGGACTCCGACGATGCACATGCCTAGGCGGCCGTTTGGTTCAACGGCATCTTTCGGCGAAGCCAATCGGCAATCGCTTGTGGATCAAAACGGATGAGCCCGCCAACCCTGAAGTGAGGAATCGCGCCTTGTTCCACAAGGCGATAGATGGTCATCTTGCTCGTCGAAAGGATCTTTGCGAGTTCCGACGCTCGCAACGCGTGCGGCGTTTTCTCAAGCTCGACTGCTAAGGATGATCGGGCATTCATGGTATTCCCTGGTTGGGCCAATCATTATTGAGAGGAACCCGCCACCTGCAGGTTGTCCCTTCCAACCGCGGCCCTGTCATTGGCGTTGTAGTAGAGGTTCATGATTCAGTCAATGCACCCCGAATCGTTCGGGATTTGACCGAAATCTCGTTCCGGTCTAAGTTTCAGACGCTCGCGACCGAGAAATCCGTCTCGGACAAGGAGCCAACCGGTGTTTTCATCTCTTGAAGAAGTTGGTCAACGGCTGAGGGCCACGGGCTACATCGCCGATTCGGTTGCCGCTACAACCGTGTATTTGGCGGCGAGACTGCAGAAGCCATTGCTGCTGGAAGGCCCCGCCGGCAGCGGAAAGACTCAGTTGGCGTACGCAGTCGCGGATGCAGCGGACACCGTAGTCGAACGCTTGCAGTGCTATGAGGGCATCAACGAGGAGAAGGCCATCGGCAAGTTCGATGAACCCCTTCAAAGGCTTTGCGTTGAACTCAAAGCCAAGTCCGTCAGCGTGGATTGGGAATCCCTGCGGACGGAGTTGCACAGTCAGCAGTTCTTCGGCGCCGGGCCGCTTCTGCGCGCGTTGCGGTGCGAAAAGCCTTGTGTCTTGCTAATCGACGAACTGGACAAGGTGGACCACGCATTTGAGGCCTTGTTGCTGGAATTGCTCAGCGTGTGGCAGTTGAGCATTCCGAAGCTGGGCACCGTCAAAGCCAGGAGCATTCCGTTCGTTGTGTTGACATCGAATGAAGAAAGGCGCATCGGCGATCCCCTGCGCCGGCGCAGTTTTTACCTTCGAGTTGAACACCCCACCGCGGAGCGAGAAGCAGAGATTGTTGCGCTGAGAACGCCTGATTCCACGCACGAATTCCATGCCGGTATGGCGGGACTTGCCAAGGCGCTGCGCGGATGGAGCCTGGAAAAGCCACCCTCAGTCTCAGAGATTCTCGACCTCGCGCAGGCGCTCAAAGTTCTGGGAAGTGAACAAATTACGCCGGAGATGAGGGACATTCTCCTGCCTTTGCTGGCCAAGACCGAAGCTGACCGGCGAAAGCTGCTTCTGCGCGATGGATTTGCCAGTCTCATTTACGACGCGCAGCAGTACAGTGCCGAGGCCTCGCGAGGGAATGCAGCATGAAATTGGTACTCATCGTGGCGGAAATGCTTTGCACGATCTCGATCGGCTGGGCGCAATCGGGTAGGGCACCAACACGAATTGAAGCTGAATACTACGTCACGGCCTACGCGCAACACTACCGAGTGCCCGTTGCGCTGGCGCGGGCTCTTGTCGTGCGCGAATCCAATTGGCAGCCCTGCGTGATCTCTCCCAAAGGCGCTGTGGGGCTAATGCAGTTGATGCCCGCGACTGCCAAGCGGTTGGGCGTGACCGACCGCTGCAATCTCGATCACAACGTCTCAGGTGGCGTGCGCTATCTCGCTTGGTTGATGCGACGGTTTCATAACGATCTCAGGCTCGTAGCTGCCGCTTATTACGTCGGTGAAGACACGATCGGCAGGCGAGGCCTTGCTTACCGAAATTTAGATGTCGTTACATACGTCCGAGCAATTAGAACAACTTACCTTCGCGAAGCGGGGATTGAATCAGAAAGTAAAAATACCACTGCGAAAAGAGATGTGAGATGAACAAATGTTTGAGTTTGGTGCATCTGATAACGATCTGTTGTTTCCTGCCTTTCCACATGGCCTCGGCGCAAACCGAGTTGCCGCAGGCACGAATCGTGAACTTGAGTATTGACCCAGAACAGGTTGTGGTCTTGCACCTGCGGCCAGGATACGTCAGTTCGGTGCGCGTGCTGGAGGAGGTCAGCTCGGTCGTACTGGGCGATCCAGGAGCTTTCAAGGCCGACCACTCCGAAGCCGAGCCGCAGTTGGTGTTTTTCAAAGCAACCAGCGTAAAACCTGCACAAACCAATGCCCTGATTACCACCAGAGGAGGCCATGAGATCTCGCTGAGCTTGGTGAGCCAAGGCAAGTCAGACCGAAGTGAGCCCGTCGACTATGTCCTCAATTGTGAGCGCCCGCGCAGCTTTCTGATTGCGTCGACTCATCCCATGTTTGTGGTTGGCGAAACAAAGAACGTTGCTTTAGAGAACCAGCCAACCAGCCCTGCCCCGGAGAAGCCTAGCAGACGAGAGCAGGACTTGCTCAGGGCAGAACGGATTGAGAATCCACATTGGGAAGGCAAGCAACTGCAGGTTGCGGTAGGACAGGCGATAGAGAAAGAGCAACAGATGGCCGTGCCGTTCGCCGTTCTTAACTCTTCTGCACGGACCATTGAAGTACTGCCGCCGCAAGTGCAGCTTGCGGGGACATCGAAAGACAAGCATCGAAAAGCGATCAAGGCCGAGCCGGTCGCGATCAAGGACTACTGGATTACCTCCCGTAGACTCGCGCCTGGCGCCAGAGCCGATGGCATCGTTGTGTTCGACCGGCCTACGTTCAAGGAATCCAGGGAACGGCTCTTGCTCGCGGTTGCCCAAGCGGAAGAGGTTGACCGTCCGGTCCTGGCGCCGATTGCGTTTGTGGCTCCGGTCTCGGGAGGTGCAAAGTGATTCATCCAAACGGACACAACGACAACGGCAACGCTGCAGTCATTCAGGAGCTAGAGGAAAATGAAGCTCGCAACAACGTCCTGCCACTCTCTCCGGACGCAAACGTCCCAATTCCCGAGCTCGCAACCAGAGCAAAACAGAGAGCCCGGCAGCAGTTCCGACAGAACCGGTTTGTGATCATCGGGGCTGGAGCGGTCGTCATCGCGCTGTTGATCTTTGTTGCTACGTCTATGCCCCATCGAGGCGCGCCACAGAAAGCGAAGAGTCGTGGCGCCACTGCTACTGAGGACTTGGCGTTGGAGAGCGGCGTCGCGAGCAACGACAAGAGCCTATTTCCGATCACTGATTCTGGTCGGCCCGTCACAAAAGAATCTCACGAAGGCTTCTTAAACGAACGAGATCTACAACGAACTGCGACCAAGCCGGCACCGGGGGCAAAGGTGGCGAGCGGAGCGGGGACTTTGGGGTCGATACCGCCTTTCGGAGACCAGCAGCCGTGGCAAGCGCCGCCCTATCAGCCAGGTTCGGGCGCCGGCGCCGAGACTCCAGACTTGGGTAAAGCAGAGCGCGAGGCCATGGAGAGGTCTTCCCTGATCTACGTGCGAACCGCCTCCGCCAGTTCGGCCAATGCTCAGGCCCGCGAACTCTTCAATAATCAAGCACCGGAATTGGGATTGGGTCTGGCCACGGGTACGCGATTGCGTGCACGCCTGGAATCAGCGGCCAGCACCGCGGTGCGAACGCCGGTCCTGGCGGTGATCGAGTACAACTATGAGCGGGGCGGAGAAATTATCGTCCCTGCGGGCGCAAAAGCGGTTGGCCACATCCGGAACGGAGATCGTTCAGGTTACGTTGACGTCCAGTTCGATTCTCTGCTGATGCCGGACGGTGCGGTCGTTCCCATTGAGGCAGCCGCCACGGGTTTGGACTTGCGACCGCTCAAAGGAAAAGTTGAAGGTAAGAACACGGGAAAGAACGTCCTGGTCAGATCGCTGTCAGGAATCGGCCAAGCTGGCGCTATGTTGGTGGGACAAGGCAGTCTGAACCAGCCGCTGAGCGAGTCAGACCTAATGCGGGAGCGCGTCAGCAACAATGTCGGCGAGGCTGGAGATGAGGAGGTTTCCCGATTAGCGATCAGCCAGCATATCGTGGTGACGATTTCGGCGGACACTCCGATCTACGTGGTCCTCGAGCAGACACCCAAGTCCAATCAGGGTTCCCTGCAACCAGGTGCGCGGAGCCTTCCAATATCCAACTCCGCCAATGTTGAGCAACTGCGCCAACTGTTGCAGTTGCAGCAAGAGCTAAACCAACCGTCCGCAAGCAAGCAACCTGCGCAGTAGACGAGTGGTTCTCAGCTATGAAGATTCGGCGGGAGCGTCTATCGGCTGCTTCAGCCCAGGCGCGCTCCCCGCAAGGTAACTTCCCCAGTCGCCGTTTCCGCAGTCTTCTGAACGGAAGAAATTTTTGAAACAAATTGATGAGCGATGGCCGATAAAATGGCAACTATGCCGTTTCGTCCCCTCAAATCGTTCTTTCCTACCGCAGATGAGTTGCTGTCGCAGGATTTGCCTGCGCTTGGCGTGAATCTTTTCATGCACCTGAAAAGTTATATTGGCCTGAACACGGTCTACCAACACGCCGGATTCAATAAGGGCTATTTTCGGGCCATGCTTGAAAACCGAAACGTCGGCCTCGGGACGCTGCCCAAAGAGCCGGAATATGGAGTGCGTCAGCCTGAAGTGACAAGGCGCATGATGGAGGCGTGGAACTGGCTGGAGAGGCAAGGCGTTCTGATTCACAATGACGAGCAAGCTGGTGATTGGTTCATTGTCTCCAGTGACGCGGAGAAATTGCTCAAATCGAATGAGCTTACCGCGCGAGCAACTGACGGCACAGAGCATTCACCGCGAAAAGCGAATACCCGTCCATTTCAATGGGAAGACCTCGACAATCGACTTCTGTCTCCGAAACTACAGGAGCTTTCTAATGAGATGCAGAAGAAGTCTGTCGAAGGTGAGCGGAAAGCCGCATTTGACACAAGGCAGAGTGGTAATTCAGCGGGTTACCTGCCACGACTTTTCGACTTTCAGGAGCAACTAACCGATGAGTGGGTGCAGAAAGTTTATGCCGCTCACTGTGAATCATGGTCTCTACAGAACCGGACGGTAACCGGAGAGTTTATCCGAGCAATACGAGACCGAGCGGTAATCCCGCTCATCGCTGCGCGAAAGTCAACAGTACAGTTTGAAGTTTCGCTGCGCGGCACCCGGACCGGAGAGAACCCGAACTCTACTGCACTTGGTGAATGGAACCGCCGGATGGATCGACTCGCAGCACGCTGGAGCCAAAGTCTGGAAGCGGATGCTGTCGCCGAAGAGTACCGTGAGTCACGGCCGGCCGGTGTCCATGATGACCGCCACTTCGCGCTTCTGGCTATCGAAGAGGCGAAAAAGAGTATCGCAGAAGATGACAGGCCGCACCCCAAGGTCGGCGTTGTCATCGTGAAAAATGGCAAAGCTCTAGCCAAGGCCCATCGAGGCGAGAACCCGAAATCTCATGCTGAATATGTTGCGTTGGAACAGAAACTGTCAGGCGAAACGGTAGCGGGTGCCACTGTTTACACGACACTCGAACCCTGCACCAAACGAAACCCACCTAAGATATGCTGCGCTCAGCGACTGGTGGATCGAAGAGTTGCTCGCGTATTTATCGGGATGCTCGATCCAAATCCCGACATTCGCGGGCTCGGAGATCAAATTCTAAGCGAGGCGGGCATCGAGGTTCAATTATTTCCGCGCGACTTGAGAGCGCAAGTGGAGGAAATGAATCGTGAATTTATCGGGGACCAGAAACAAAAGTTCAAGGCGAGACAGTCCTCTGCTGAAATTCCAGCGACGAAGCAAAACGTAGTGGTTGAGGCAGAGTCGAATGTCACCTTTGACGACACCAAGGTTTCAATTCAGAAAGTCGTGGAAGATGGCGGGCGGCTCAGACTATTTCTGCCGAACGAAAACGCGAAATTTATGTTTGCCGCTACGGTTGAAGTCAGAAACCACGCGACAGATGGAAAAAAAACGGCATCTGCTGGACAGGTCAAAGCCCAACTGAGTTTCAAGCTCACGCAAGGAACATACGACGTTGCTCCCGGCGCCTGGCTAGATGAGCCGTATAGTTCGGTTCTTCTCGACGTGGGAGACGCGCGGCGGCTGATCCTGGCGGTGAGCGAGAATTGGATTCAGGACTGGAGAATGGTAACGAATAAGCGAACCGGGCCGACTGACGCACCAATGCTGGACTATTCGAGAGGCTTCCCCTTACTGGCGACGGGCAGTCTTGAGGCGAGCATCGTCGGCTCTGGTCGAGTCTTACGAAAGTTAAAAGCTCGCGTTGATTGGAAGCACAACGAAAATCTAATGTTGGTCCCGATGGAAGAAGGATAGTTCCATTGCAGCTCTGCAAGGTCGTTTCCTTCAGTGGGACACCGATACATCGAAACCTTAGTCAACCTCCGCGACTTCCACCCACTCACCGTGATGACTTGATGCGTCACGAGAGCCGTACCCTGCGCTGCTGAATGGCCTGCATCGAGCGGCCCAGCGATTTACTGAGCCTCCGGTCGGACGGGCGACTCTCAGCCGTAATTCTCGCGTCTTCGGTAGGCGTCCACCGCCGTCCCATGCGGCGGTCGTTATTCTGAGATTGTCGGTAATAGCGCCGCTTCTGTCCCGAGCGCATCCGACGCCACGCTTCGGGATTCTCATTCCTCCGACGTAGCTGACGCCTACGAACCGTTTTAGCGCTTTCTCGCCCGCCCATTTAGCGACCCAAGGGATGTAACTCCGTCGGTGGTCGTTCACATTGTAAACTCGGCTCTGGAACCGAGAAGTCGACCGACCCGAACCGCTTTATTCAGATCCAATCGTGCTTGTGAGATGCACCAAACTCAAACATTTGTTCATCTCATAACTCATCTGCTCCCACGCGTACACTGCGAACCCGGCCTGTGAAATCAACGGCCATCACGATCCTCTCGAAGACTCGAATCGCTATCCTGCAAGCTGCAAGTCCGCGACACGGTTCTGAAAACAGTCCCAAAGGGTCATCCTGATTTGCCCGAAATCTGAAATGCCCGTATGTTCTCGCCTGCGGAAATCAAACTCAAGCGCGATTCCAACGCGATTCGCAGAAGAGGAGCATATGAGATTGTCAGATTGGAGAAACACCCGCCTTCGCCTCGCTCTCGTCTATGTCCTGGCGATTTGTTCATTCCAGTTGTATCCGTTGGTGTCTCATGCCCAGAACTTGGGAACGCAGCCTGCCACAGGGCAGGCTGTTCAAGGTCAAACTGCGGCCCAACCCGAAGGAACAGTTCTCAATCTCGTGAACTGGGTCGGCAATGTGATCTCTCCTGTCGGAGCGGCTCTGGCGGTAGTCATGGCAGTCATCTCTTATTCCCAAGGACGCGGTGTCGCGCGATGGGCGGTAACAGCAGCCGGATTGCTGGTGATCTCCGGCCTCACTCGCCTGATCGAGTTCTGGATTCAGAACGGTACGGCGGGCGTGCAGTAGGAACGCTCACTGCGGAGTGCTCAGGCAATGACGCTGCCCCAAATCATCGTCGATCTGTTGACACTGCTATTCAACATGGCAGTTCCGGCCGCCATCTGCACGATGGTGTTGGCTGGAATCGCATTACGGCAAGAAGGCGGCGTGAACTTCCAGGCGGGCGGGAGGTTCCAGCGATGGGCGCTCTGGTCGGTAATTCTCTTGACGCTTCCGCAGTTGCTTTCCTGGTTCGCGGCGCAGGGTATCGCAATGCCTGCGCAAGGCGGAGGCATCAGCAGTTCGTGGGTCGCGAGTTTGCAGACGAGCTTCAGCGGTTTTGTTTCGAACGTCGTGGTTGCCCGGTTGACTCCCGTGCTCGCCGCTTTCTGCGTGCTGAAGGCGGCGCTCGATGCGGCCGAGGGGTACAGCCCGCTCGGGTCCATCGTCGCCGCCATTTTTCTGCTGTCTGCGTCCGGCACAGTCCAGCTTTTCCAGAGTTGGAACAGCGGGTCACAGTTTGCAACCACGGACATGCTGACCGCAGCCTGGAACTTTCTCGCTGGGACGATCCTGCCGGAAGCAGCAGGATTGGCGATTGTTGGAGCGATCTTAAATTACGCACGCCATCGGCCATTCATGCCGCTGGTGGGATCGGGTCTTGCGTTCTTGAGTGTTTCGGCCATTTGGAAGCTGGTCCAGGCCATGGCCGGCTGATGAGGATTGGAGGTGATCCTGTGAATCTTTCAAACGGTTTGCTCAACCTGACGAACTGGCTGGGCAACGTCATCATGCCGACCATGGCAGGTTTGTTCGCCGCTGCCGCGATTTACCG
>JBAVGI010000050.1:0-4699 GCA_049684755.1 Candidatus Sulfotelmatobacter sp. | reverse complement strand
TCCACTTCCAGCCAGGTGAATCCGCCGCGACGCGAAAGTTTGGTCAGACTTTCCTTCACCACCTCGCAAAGATGGCAACCTTTGCGCGAGTAGATCACGACCTGGCGAAACTCTGGCACGCCGCGATTGTACCGTTGCCGCCGCACCTTCTGACAACAAAAAAGAAGCGAATCGCCGTGGAGTGGTCCGACCAGTTCGGGAATAGGTCAACATATCCAATCCAGGAGTAGAATCCGAAAATGTCTGTACTCGATTCGAAGCCACTGCGCGGCAAGGCCTGTCTCGTTACCGGCGCTGCGCGCCGTCTCGGACGCGCCTCCGCCCTGGCTCTCGCCCAGGCCGGCGCCGATGTTGCCATCACTTACCGCAACTCCGCCAGCGACGCCCAGCACACGGTCGTCGATCTTGCCAGCTTCGGCGTGCGAGCCTTCGCCCTGCGCTGCGACGTCACCGACGAGGCCAGTGTCAAGTCCATGATGAAAGAGGTGGGACGCGAACTTGGCCGCATCGACATCCTTGTCAACAATGCCGCCAACTATGCCACCGCTGATTTCGAGCGCCTCACCGTGCGCCAGTGGGATGATATGTTCGCCTCCAACACGCGCGGCCCGTTCCTGGTTTCACGCGAAGCCCTGAAATGGATGCGCCGAAAGCGCACCGGGGCACTTCGGACAGCAAGAATCGAAGCCAGGATCATTCACATGGGCTCCCTCGGCGGCCTGCGTCCCTGGCCCACACATGCGCATTACTGCTCCTCAAAAGCCGCATTGCACATGCTCACCAAAGTGATGGCCAAAGCCCTGGCTCCCGAAATTGCAGTGAACGCGGTTGCACCCGGCATGATCGATCTCGGCGAAAAATCAGCTGCCGCATTTATGCGCCGCATGGCCAAACAAACCCCCATGCAACGCAATGGCCGTGCCGACGAAATCGCCGCCGCGGTCCTGTTCTTCGCTACCGCGCCCCAATTCGTCACAGGTCAGATTCTCGCGGTCGACGGCGGCCTCGGACTTTGAGCATCAGGTCGGTGTCGCGAACGGCACGACTTTAGTCGTGCCGCTCCTTTGCTCGCATATGTCCGCGCTTTAGCGCCTGAGGTAACCCTCTAGCTCCGGAAATCTACGCTTCCGCCGACGTCGGATCGATCATCCGCTTCACTTCCGAAATCCGGTTCGCCGGAAACCCACCCTGCTTGGCATGTTCGCGCACCATCTGTTCATTCGGCGCAATATAAATACAATAGATTTTATCTGGGGTCACGAAGCTTTCTACCCACTGAATCTCCGACCCCAGGTTCTTCAGCACGCTGCAGGATTTCTGCGAGATTCCCAGAATCTGTTCCTGAGTTAAACTTCCCGCACCCGGAATCTCGCGCTCGATCACATATTTCGGCATTTCTTCCTCCCCCTCAAATGAAATGCGAGAATAACCAACTCTCGCCGCCGCATTCTATTCCGCACGTTTGCAAATAGCTACCCACGCTCACCGACCATGCAGGACAGCCGACACCGCGCTGGAACAGGCGGGGACAGCCGCCCCCGACTGTCCGGTCGAGCGCAGCTCGACGACCTCCTCGCGATCCCACGCACGATCCGAACCCGCCAGGTCTCTTTTGCCTGTTCCCATCCCCAAGGTATAGTTGGAAAAATGAAGAAATCCGGGAATCTAATTTCATCCACTACTTCCACCGCGGCCCCTCGCGTTGCCATCGCCATCATGGCCGCCGGCAAAGGCACGCGCTTGAAGTCGCAACTCCCTAAGGTGCTGCATGAGGTGGGAGGCAAGCCGCTACTGGCGCATGTCATCGCCGCCGCCACGCAGGTCGTTCCCGCGAGCGATGTGTTCGCCATCATCGGCCATGAAGCCGATCGCGTCCGCGCGGCGCTCGCGCCAACCGGCGTAAGTTTCATCTTGCAGACTGAACAGCGCGGCACCGGCCACGCTCTTATGGTCGCGCAGCCCGCGCTGTCTGCCTACGACCACGCGATCGTTCTCTCGGGCGACGCTCCACAGATCACGCCGCAAACCATCGCGCACTTGCTCAACTTCCATCTCGACCAACAAGCTGCGATGACCCTGCTCGGCGCTGATCTCGACCATCCCACCGGATATGGCCGCATCTTGAGGAAGGGGCCGCGCAGCTCAGAAGTCCAGGCCATCGTCGAAGAAAAATCCGCCAGCCCCGCGCAGAAGAAGATTCGTGAGATCAATGCCGGGTTCTACGTCTTTGCCGTCCCACAACTGTTTTCGCACATCGCGAAGCTCTCCACCACGAACTCACATGCTGAGTATTACCTTACCGATATGGCTCAGGTCTTGCGCAAAGCCGGCGAGCGCGTGGTGGTGTGGAAAACGGATAACTCCGCCGAAGTCCTGGGCGCCAATACTCGCGCTGAACTCTCGTTCATCGACGCTCAGATGCGGATGCGCAAGTGCCAGGAATTAATGGCTGCGGGCGTGACCATCTTTTATCCCGCAACCTGCGTGATCGATAGCGACGTCGCAATCGCCCCTGACACAATCATCGAGCCCTTCGTTCAGATCTTGGGCCGTGCGCGCATCGGCGCTGGCTGCCGCATTCGCTCCTACAACGTGATTCAGGATTCCGAACTCGCCGACGGAGTTCTCCTGCGCCCCGGCTGCATTCTGGAAGACTCCCGCGTCGGCCGCAATGCGATCCTGGGCCCCTATTCGCATCTGCGCCCCGGCAGCGACATCGGAGAAGACGCCCACGTGGGCAACTTCGTCGAGACAAAAAAGATCAAGCTGGGCAAGGGATCGAAGGCTAACCATCTTACATATCTGGGCAACGCCGAAATCGGCGCGGGCGTGAACATCGGCGCGGGAACCATCACTTGCAACTACGATGGTGCTCACAAGCACACCACCGTGATCGAAGATGGAGCCTTCATCGGCAGTGACACAACTCTGGTCGCGCCCGTGCGTGTCGGTAAAGGAGCCTACATCGGTGCGGCGTCCTGCATTACCAGTAATGTTCCGGATGACGCACTCGCCATCGGACGCGCGCCACAAATCGTGAAGCAAGGCTGGGCCAGCGCAAAGCGCGCCGCACGGAAAAGATCAACGGAACAAAAGAAGGCAGAGCAAGCACCGACTGCCGAGAAGAGGGCAGTCAGGCTTCAGGACTGAGGGGAGAAGTTTTTCGGGCGGAAGACCAACTAGGACAGAACTCGGGAAGGGCACGACTTTAGTCGTGCCACAAAACCGCCCTGATTTCACGCGGCTTCAGCCGCTTAGGTGCGCTCGAGCCTCAAAATGCTAGTGCGAAACCGCCGCAAACAACTCCGAGTGCATGATCGATTGAAACTGCTGGTCGCTCGATTTGAAGTGGAAATTTACGTCCGAGCCGTCGGAATCCACGGTGGTATTGTCCATCGCCAATTTCTCGGGCGCGGTCGCACTCATCTTTTTATAAAGCAACCCGGCCTTCACCAACGATGACAACGTAGCCGCGCTCATCGAATCGGACGACACCACCGTCAGATCAAAGTTCACGCCTCCATTGAAACTCATGGTGTAACGCGAACCCAGCAACCTCTTCTTGATGGTGTCATAGTCGGCGACTTTCGCCGCATCGCCCAGCGCCGACCGCATCACGTTCTGCGTCCCCAGCTGATCCAGGATGCTCCACACCGGCGCGGAATCCACGCTCGACATCATGTCAGCCATGGTCTGATTGGTATCCAGGCCCAGGACCTCGCCATCGCGCACGTCGAGTGCGATCCGCACCGCGACCGAATCGCCGAACAGCAGCGTGCTATCGTCCAAGAACGTCATCACCATTCCTCCGTCCATCGGATAGATACTGGTGGTGTTGTGATACTTTGTCGGTTTAATTTTCATCGCCGTCATCTTTTTCAGCACGGCCTTCATGGCAAACGGGCCCGCGGCTACACCCACGCCCTTGATGCCCATCTTCGCCGTACGAAACGACGCGAATGTCAGCGTGTCCACATCTTTATCGGGATCGATGCCAATCCCCTTCAGCGCGCCCTCGAACTGCTTCAGGTTATCGGGAAGTAGTTGCTGCTTAAGCTGCATCGCGGTTGGAGAATCCTTCATCGCCCGGTAATCCACTGAAATTAACTGTTGCAGATCTCCCGGAACCACTGCCCGCGCCGATGAATTCAAGGGCATTGCGTTTGCGACGCCCAGAAAAAGCACAGCCAGAACCGCGGCGCTTAGACAAGCCTTAACCGATTTCATAACAGATACGAACCTCACGTATAGGTTTTCCTGAGCTGAAGTTTCCTGAAAACTGAACGGAACAACCCCTGCATCTTGCAGCTTAGATGCGAGATCAGCTCCTGCCGTTACTGCGATCACTATTCTAAGCCACGAAACTGCCTTCGCGACCAGCCAAAGGTGCTAGCCCTATGACCAAATTGGAACCTCATGCTGGACACAAGTTTCCACAATTCCCGTTTACTCCGCTCGAATGGTGTAAAATGCATTTTGGCATCTGTACGCTACCGCACACATAAAAGACCCCAATTTTCTTGGGCGCACGAATCCACTACAGCAAGAGAAATCAGGGGACTATTGAAAATTCTACTGTACAACCCCGATAACGGGGTCACGCGCAATTTCATGCCGCATCTCTGGATGTTCCTCCTGCAAAGTCTCACTCCCACCGGCCACGAAGTTGTGCTCATCGACGGAAATGCCCAACCCATGG
>JBAVGI010000049.1:0-5890 GCA_049684755.1 Candidatus Sulfotelmatobacter sp. | reverse complement strand
GCGTTGACGGCACGCGTACGTTACCCCGAAGTGTGGTTTACCGAATTGAAGTATGCTTGTACCCCGCATCCATTACCCTCGGAAGCAGCGCCTTGACCCCGGATAGGGCGGAGTGTCAAACTGTTGTCAGAAAGAGAAAAGTGCTCGATCGGAGGATTCTCTTTCGTCGTGCGTTTCGCCGTACAATAAACGTACAATGGAAGCGGGATTGTGGGGCATTTGGGCCTTTGGGCCGGATGATAAATCAATAAGTTACGTGTTATCAGCGTGATGGAGTAGTTCAAATCCCCCCTTCCGCACCAAGACCCTCCAGCGCATGACTTTCGCATAGCTTCATCCAACAAGGACTGGCGTCTCCCAGGCAATCGACGCGCGACGCTCCCACTCATCTACTCCGCTTGTACGAATCTGCGCTCGTTTTTTTCAGCGAAAAGGACAAACGTGCCATCTTCCTGCGTGCCGAACGAGAAGCGGATGGAACGCGAACTTTCAAGCTGTCAGAAGGTGAGCCCCTCCACCAGACCAGTTACGTCCAAGACTTGTACAGCAAGGTATCTGGAGTTGAGGATCATACGGTTGCTGCCGGACCAACGATGAGCAGTTGAATCGGAATCGGATTCACACCCGAGCTGGATTGAGCTGTGTGGGTCCGCGGAGGGCAGTCACTTCGTGTTCCAACCCATCCAAGCGATTCAATTCCGCCTGAACTGCAGGTTCTCCGTCTTCCTTTACTTTCCGGGCGCGAACCAGGGCCTGTTCGGCGATCCGGCTTACCTCGTGAAGCAGTTTGCGAATCTCAGCTTCCAATTTCCCTCGGCTCTCCTGAATCCGGTTGAGAACGTCGCTGTGCACGCGGGTGGTGTTGGTTTCGAGCAGCCTCGTGAGAAACTCTTGGGCCTCGTTCCTAATTTTCCACCGGACCCCTGCCAGGCCAAGAACCAGATCGGCCAACCAACGCAATGGCGAAGCAGGCTGCGCGACGTCCCTGTATTCATAAAAAGTGAATCCAGAGCGCACGCGAAAACCGTGTTCCGGATCGAGAGCGTGGGGCATCCGCGCCAATTCAGGAATGCCAGCATTCGCAAGTTTCTCTAGAAACTCGTTTGCCATCTCTACGAAACGCAACGCGACACGCCGGTATTCTTTCTCTGCTTTTTCCTGTTCGGGCTTTAGCCACGGCATGACATGACGGCGTGCCAATTCTTGCGCCGCGTGGAAAGTATGCCGCCGATACGATGAGCCGAGCCAGCCAGATATCGATTGCAGTGAAATGTCGAACTCCTTGTGCGCCTGCGGCATTACGTGCGCGAGAAATGTCTTGTGACGATCGACGAACATGTCTGAAATATGCTGCTGTTCAGCCATGAAAAGGTACCCAAGCTCTCTCATTGAACGCTCGGCATCGCTGATGGTCTGTTTCATTGCGGCGATGCGGGTTTCCGACTCCTCGATCGGCCGTTGCAGCGCCTCTCGTTCTTCCGAGATGATCACAAGAAGCTGCTCGCTGATCCGCTCTAGTCCACGTTCGCAGGCTGCCTGGATCAAACGACGGCCCGATCCTTCGATCAAATGGTTCAGAGAAGCGACCAACCTCTCCCAGTCCCGACCCGTTCCCCGATGTTCGAGCTGCTCCGCCGCGCTGACCTCAAACCAAGGTCCGACAGAATGTTGCGGGAGGCGCTTTTCGAGCTGACGTCGCGCGAAGGCCACCGCTTCGGCTCGTTCTCTATCCGTGGTCCGA
The DNA here is from genome assembly GCA_049684755.1 of Candidatus Sulfotelmatobacter sp. Classification (GTDB taxonomy): domain Bacteria; phylum Acidobacteriota; class Terriglobia; order Terriglobales; family Acidobacteriaceae; genus Sulfotelmatobacter. The sequence goes on along the minus strand of JBAVGI010000049.1, from coordinate 4,149 downwards.
TCCGCCTTGTTCACGGTGATAATGAGATCCTGCGCGTGCCGCGCGACTGCCTCAACCAGTACAAGTTCTTCCCCCGCCAGCGGAGGATCCGCCCCGATTACGACCAGCGCCGCATCGATATGAGGAATGAAGGCCTGTGTCGCTGCCGTATTGCCGGTGAACACCGATCCCAACCCTGGTGTGTCCACGAAACACATCCCGGTCGCGAGCATTGGACTAGGTACAAAGATTTCCAAGGCCGCGACGTGCTTCGCGTTCTCAGGGTTCTTCTCTTCGCAGACATACTCATCGACGTTCTTAATCGGAATATCTGTCCAGCCGCCGGCAGCTTCGAACCGCACGCGAGCGGTCGTCTGGCTTCCGTAGCGGACGATCGTCGGCACGGTGGTAATCGGCACAACTCCAGTGGGCAGTATGCTGGCGCCCACGAGCGCATTCAGGATAGATGACTTGCCGCGCTTGAACTGACCGATACAAGCAACGTAGAAGCGGCCGTCGGATACTCGCTCTGCCACGGACCGCGCATCGGCAGCGACTTGCTCGGCGTCAAACTCGTCAGCTAACTCCGCGAGCCGCATGAGTGCTGACTCTCCGTGAGAATTCTCGACGGAGCCCTGCCGATCCTCGGGCGTGAGGGATGCCAATCGCGGCGAAGCGGGTTTCTCAAGTAGAGAGTTCTCTTTCGAGTCTGTCCTCATAGCTCATCCGTGAATGCTCTTGTTCCATTCTGTTCATGGCTAGAAAGGTGGAGAGCGCACTCCTTCCTGATGCACGTAGCGGATAACTTCCACCTCAGACATAGCAATCAGTCCCTCATCCACCATTTCATCCAGCGCTGGAAGCAATTTGTTAATGTTCTGCTCAATGTCTATCACTGAGACCATGATTGGGCGATCGGAAGAACGCAGCAGATGCTTCTTATGGATGAGCGTACTTGCTCCGTAGCCCTCGATTCCTCGAAACACGCTGGCGCCGGCGATATCGAGTTCCCGGCACTTGCCTATGATGGCCTCGTATAGCGGCTTACCGTGCCACTTGTCATCCTCACCAAAATGGATGCGCAACATTTTGGCCTTTCCTTCGAGTTTCATATCCGTGCCTCCTGGCGCCGCTCGGCCTTCTCGTAGTTATGCGTGTATTTGATGACATCAGCGTCAGACAGCACCACCAAACCTTGCTTCACCATTTGGTCAAGAATCGGCATAAAACCCTTCAATTTTTCTTCCGTATCGACCACGGACAGCAGGATTGGCCGATCGTGGGAAAGGCTCAGCGCAGCGTCCTTGTGAATTCTCCGATTGGCACCATAACCGAGAATCCCCCGATAAACCGTGACGCCGGCAATATCGTTGGATCGCAGACCATTGACGATGGCTTCATACAACGGCTTGCCATTCCACTTGTCGTTTTCTCCGATGTAGATGCGCATCATCTTGGCTTTGCCCTCACTCTTCAGGGCAGGCATTTCAGGCGCGGGATGTTTTTCTTTCTTCTCGGCAGGTTTGACGATTGTGGTGTCGTGCATCTCAATCAGTCCAGCTCCTACCATGGCTTGCAATTTGGGTAATAACTCTTCGACTTTCTGTGCAGTTTCGATGAACTCGATCTTGACCGGCAGATGGACCGCCAGGTCCACGAGACTGGTGGTTTGCAGGTGGTGATCGCCACCAAATCCAGCAATGCCACGCGTCACAGTTGCGCCCGATACGCCATGAAAAAAGAGAAAATCGAGAATAGCTGCATAGGCGGCACTCCCGTGGTACTGCTGGTCCTCAGCTACGTAAATGCCGACCTTCTTACCCGGCCCTGGTGTCAGCACATTTTCCTCCTGTCGTTATAGTCCTCTTTGACCTACTAAGAACTCAGCGGTACGTCCCAAAAGTCCCCCGCCCTCATGAATTCCGTGTTTTAGCTGTTCAAGGAAGGTTTCAAGTTCCTGCTCCAACTCCGCTCGATTTCGCTCAACAATTTCGTCAACCAACGGTCGCAAGCGCAATGGGACAAATTCCTTCACTTTCCGGCCGTGCTCCAGACAAAGAGTACCCTGACTCTTCATCCACTGCGCGAACATTGTCCCGTGGAGCTTCTGCGCTAGCTCACGCAAGCGAGTAACTTCCTCTTCCAGGGCACAATGACACAAGGTGCATTCCGAGCTGTTCAATTTCCCCACCAGAGGCGGCTTCAACATTTCCAGGAACACAGTCGTTACGCTTTCCCCAGGCGTGGAACGCGAAAGCTTCGCTCTGGATCGAGCGAGCGCCCACCCGTGAAAATTGCAGACGCGCAGGTCTGATTGAGGTCGAGCTGTTTCCGCCAAGGTCCACTGAAAGTCTTTCAGGATCGCGCAGATTGGACATGTACCCTTGGCGAGTGCCTGGCTTACGTTAGCTCCCGGTGCCGAAGCCTCCGCTTTCATGGGATCGCTCTCCCTGTCAGAACGCCACCCCAGACTGCAATAAACCCAACAATCACGCTCAATGCCACATAAAGAAAGCCCAGGCCGATCTGGCCATCCTGGATCGTGCGCAATGTCTCATATTCGAAGCTGGAGAAGGTCGTGTAGCCTCCAATGAAGCCAATCGGGATCAAATATCGCCAGTTCGGACTCCAATGAGTCCTTGCTGTCAATAAAGCAAAGACCAGTCCGATCAGGAACGAACCCGTAATGTTAATGACGAATGTCCCATAGGGAAACCGAGTTCCCATTTTGCCCCCGATATAACTGCCCAGCCAGAAGCGCAGAACCGACCCTAGACATCCTCCGATGCCAACCATCACGTATTTCAGCAAGTCGCTTCGTTCCTTTCTTGTTCATAATGCGCTTTCACCAGACGTACCGCGCACTCAGGAAGCCACAGTCGGCTCGGATCGGACGCCTTCTAAGCCTTCCAGATCACGACGAATGGTGCTTTCTTGTTCGGCCGGCGACACATGATCGCCCACCAACCTCTCTACCTGAGCGCGATAACTGTTGGCGTAAGCGTCAAATCTGCGTTGAATCTGACCCAAAGTTCTCTCCGACCAGTCATACAGCAAAGCGCGGTAGGCGGATAGGGATTTTGTGAGTTGCCCACCAACCATTCCCCCCAAGCGTTTGATCACGATCGATCTCGAAATGCTTTCTCCGAGCAAGCTGAACAGGAAAGGCCGCTTTAGGTGGAGATTGAACTCGCCTGGCTCGAAGGCCGGCATTTCTCGCACCACGCCGGCGAACTCCTGTTCTCCTGGGACATCCTCGACCTCAAGCACCTTAGCGGTGGCTCGGAGCGTTTCATGGAGTTGGTGGGCCATTGCATCCAGGCGCCGTCGAAGAGATTCGGTTTGTTCCTGAACGATCCATGTCACGGCGTTGCGCGCGATAGCTTCAATCGCCTCATCTCCAGCGCCTTGCTTGGACCATGCCTCGACCAGGGTAGCCGCGGCAAAGCGCAACGTCCGAGTGCTTGAATACTCCAGGTCTTTCGCCACGCCTCGCGCTATCTTCTTCATCTCCTCAAGGTGGCCACTGGCTTGACGCAATTCCGCTTCGACGACACGCAATTGTTCTACTTTCTTTGGCGAGATCTGGTCCCGGTGACGCAACCGTGAGCGCAAGGCCATCTCTACGGATTGGCGGAGCATTCCCAGCTTGCGCCGGATGGAGCGCAGTTTCAGTTCCTGACGCTGACTGTACAACGGAGCGATGTCTTCTTCGAACCACTGGGCGACGAGATCTTTGCTCTCAGCCATCACGCTCACGGCACGCACCGCCAGATCAAGGTTCAACTCTTCCTTAATGTGATCCTTCACATATCCGATGACTCGTGAGCGATCTTCGAGCGTCAGGAGGTCCGCCTTGCTCAACAAGACGGCGGCTGGAATTGCCGCGTCATAGAGAATCTGAATGGTTTGAAGATCGTCAGGAGTCAGAGTCGACCCGGCATCGATGAGAACAACGCCCAGATCACACCGCGGCAAATAAGCGAGCGTTTCGGCAGCTCCACGAGTTGCCAAAGATCCCAACCCTGGAGTATCGACGAATGCGATGCCCTCGCGAAGGCGAGGCGACGGGAGCTGAACGACGATTCTGGTCACATGCTTCTCATTCCCACGATTGAGCTGTTCTGCAACAAACTCCGGCAACTGCGCTGTGTCGAACTGTTCGGGCGT
>JBAVGI010000048.1:0-1913 GCA_049684755.1 Candidatus Sulfotelmatobacter sp. | reverse complement strand
CTCCGTCCCCCAGCGTACCCGTGAGGACGGCGCCGATGGTCCTTGAGCCGCAGCAGAGGGCGACAGATCGGAACAAAGGATCGAGCGCCGGCCTGGCATTGTTTTCGCGCGGCCCCGATCCCAGCCGCAACCGGTCGCTCTCCACCAGGAGATGCCGCTTGGGCGGCGCGATGTAGATTCGGCTTCTCTCAAGCTCGTCGCCGTCCTGCGCAAAACGAGCCGGTAACGGCCCGGCCTGGGTCAGGATAGCGTCAAGCGTGGAATTGAATTGGCTCGAAAGGTGAATGACCACGAGAACGGAAGCTGGAAAATCACGCGGAAATTCGCCGGCGAGAAAACGCAGCGCATCGAAGCCTCCTGCGGAGGTGCCGATTGCAAGAATGTCGCGATTGGCCATGGAAGGGAACCCGCCGCGGGGGCGTTTAGTTCCATAGGGTCAGCTCGTGGCTCCCGCTACGAACGGAGCCTGAAAAGTCACTCGTTTTTCACCAGAAACTAGTCGTCGGCACCAGTGGTCACTCGTTGTCAATTACAACCTCGCGACTTATACTTCAGCCGTTGAGAGTGCGATCTATGTCGGAGTTGGCTAAAGAGGACTATCCGGAAGCACCTTCGAACGGTCCCAAGCCGGTCGTGGTCGGCATCGGAGCCTCGGCGGGCGGGGTCCAGGCATTGCAGCATCTGTTCGATGCGCTGCCGGACAAGACCGGGGCCGCTTTCGTGGTGGTGGTGCATCTCGACCCGCAAGTGCGCAGCGAGTTGTCGAGCATCTTGGCGACGCGCACCCGCATGCCGGTGTGCCAGGTCGAAGAACCCGTTCCCTTGCAGGCGGACCACGTCTACGTCATTCCTCCGGGCCGCCGCCTGCACATCACCAACGACGAGATCGCAACGGCGGAATTCGACGAGCCTCGGGGCCGCCGGGCGCCCATCGATTTGTTTTTTCGCTCGTTGGCTGAACAGCACGGTGACGGCTGCGCCGTTATCCTGACCGGCGCCGGGTCCGACGGGGCGGTCGGGGTCAGGGCTGTCAAGGAATCCGGCGGCATCATCTTTGTACAAGACCCTGACGAGGCTGAATATCCTTCAATGCCCCGGAGCGCCATCGCGACCGGAATCGCGGATTTCGTCCTGCCGGTACGCGAACTGGCAGAGCGGCTGGCCGAGCTGGTGCGCGAGAAGAGCAACGGCGCGAACGCAAGCGGGCGCAACTTCGACGAGGAATTGCTGCGACGCATCCTGGCCTATGTCCGCGTTCGCACCGGGCATGATTTCTCCAAATACAAGCGGCCGACCATCTCGCGCAGGCTGGCCCGCCGCATGCAGGTGACCAGAACCGAAGACCCGAACGATTATTACGACGTGCTGCGTGACAATCCCGATGAGGCGCAGGCCTTGCTGGGTGACCTGCTGATTTCGGTCACGTCTTTTTTTCGCGACAAGGAAGCGTTCGAGGCACTCGAACTTCAGGTCATTCCCCAACTGTTTCAGGGCAAGATGCCTGAGCATCCGATCAGGGTCTGGGTACCCGGCTGCGCCACCGGTGAAGAGGCCTATACGGTGTCGATGCTGCTGCTTGAGCACGCTTCGCGCTACGACATCAGGCCCACCATTCAGGTCTTTGGCTCGGATCTCGACGTCAACGCCCTCGCCACAGCCCGTGAGGGCGAATATCCGGCCGCCATCGAAGCCGATGTCAGCGAAGATCGCCTGCGGCGTTTTTTCGTCCGGCAAGGCAATTATTACCGCGTTCGGTCTGAGCTGCGCGACGTGGTGCTGTTCGCCAGTCACAGCCTGCTCAAGGACCCGCCCTTCTCACGCATTGATCTGATCGCCTGCCGCAACCTTCTGATCTATCTGGATCGCGAACTGCAGGAATTGGCCTGCAGCACGTTCCATTATGCACTCAACGC
>JBAVGI010000047.1:0-33307 GCA_049684755.1 Candidatus Sulfotelmatobacter sp. | reverse complement strand
GCTCGATATTCGCACTTTCGAATTTGCCACATTCTTCGCCGACGTCACTCACGGCGCATTCCAGCTTTACAGCCTGCGCTGGATCGGAGGCAACGAAGATCCCGATATCTTTGAATACGCCTTTCACTCGGCAAAGTTCCCTCCCAACGGAGCCAACCGCGGCTACTATTCAAATCCAAAAGTCGATGCCCTCATCGACCAGGCACGCCGCGAAGTCGATCAGAATAAACGCAAGGAAACGTACGCTGAACTGCAACTGATTCTCGCCAACGAACTCCCTTACATCGATCTCTGGTATCTCGACAACGTTCTCGTCCACAACAAACGCGTGCGCAATCTGCAACTAAATCCCGCCGGCAACTACGACTTCCTCCGTACCGCGGAACTCGCTCCGTAGAGACGCACTTAACTGTAGGGATAGTCGCATGTGGGGACAGCCGCATGTGGGGACAGCCGCCCTCGGCTGTCCGTCGAGCGCAGCTCGACTGCTTTTCCGCGTGTTACCATCGAATTTTATCTCTCACATGCGCATCCTCTTTATCGGCGACATCTTCGGACGCCCCGGACGCACCATCGTCAAAGACCGCTTGCCCGGCATCGTCCGCGATCAGCTCATCGATCTGGTGATCGCCAACGGCGAAAATTCCGCCGCCGGCTTCGGCATCACTCCCGCCCTCGCCGAGGAACTCTTTGAACTGAATATCGACGTCATTACCACCGGCAACCACGTTTGGGACAAACGAGAAATCCTCGATTACTTTCAAATGATCGATGGCAACGGAAATAGTCCGCAGCGCCGCATCTTGCGCCCGGCAAATTATCCGGCGGATATGCCCGGCTGGGGCCTATATCAAGGTCGGAAAGGAAACGTTCCCTACGCCGTAATCAACCTGCAAGGCCGCGTCTTCATGGCATCTAACGACGATCCCTTTCGCACCGCCGACCAGCTTCTGCAGAAAATCGACGCCAAAATAATCTTCGTGGATTTTCACGCCGAAGCCACCTCCGAAAAGATTTCCATGGGCTGGTATCTCGACGGCCGCGTCACCGCCGTGGTCGGCACGCACACTCACGTCCCCACCGCCGACGAACGCGTTCTCCCCAAGGGAACCGCCTACGTCACCGATGTCGGCATGACCGGCCCCTACGACAGCGTGATCGGCGTAAAGAAAGAACTCGTCGTCAACAAGTTCCTGAATGGCATGCCGGTGCGCTTCGAGCCCGCTACCGGCGATGTCCGCTTGTGCGCCGTGGTCATCGATTGCGACGAGACCACCGGCAAAGCCCGCGAGATCGAGCGCCTCATGCTGAGCTGATCCCACTTTCCCGCAAGAACTCGCCATCCATCCGTTCTATCGACGCCATCCCGCAGGAATTGTGGAACAACAAGCTACGTGTGGAACAACCAAACGTGCGAACAGCCGCCCTCGGCGTTCGCTCGGAGCGAAGCGCCCAGGCAAGTTTCAATCCAAGGTACCCGGCACTTCTGGCTCACTCGCAAAAGCAGCACGGCGGGTTAGAATCATCCGAATGCGTAGGCTCAAGTTTATTCCTGCGGTCTGGCTCCTGGCCCTCGCGGCGCTTCCATTATTCGCCGCCAGCGATGCGTCCGTGGACACCCCGATCATCTCCTGCGGCAACGGCGTGCCCGGCGGCATCAGCTGTATTCCTTCGAAGAAGGATGAGAAAGAAGCGCGCGCTGCTTACGCTCGCGGACTGAAGCTGGAAGAACACAAACACATTGACCAGGCCTTCCTCGAGTTCGATGAGGCCTCCCGGCTTGTTGCCCAGGACACGAAATTCTTCGCGGCGCGCGAAGTGGCGAAGTCGCAATTGGTGTTTCAGCACACCGAGCGCGGCGATACCCTGCTGGCCGATGGCCAGCGCGACCCAGCAGTAGCGGAGTACCGCTCCGCCCTCAAACTCGATCCTGACAATGATTACCTGCAGACTCGCCTCGCGGAAGCGCTGCGCATGGATGACTCCGCGAAGCCCACCCCTTCGCCGCTGCTTGCCGAATCCTCTGAAATCCATTTACGACCCAGGTCTGAGGTCGCGACATTTCACTATCGCGGCGATGTTCGCGGCCTGTTCACCGAATTGGCTTCCGCTTACGGCGTTAATGCCGAGTTTGACGATTCGGTCCAGCCCATGACGGTTCGTTTTTACGTCGACGATGTTGACTTCTTTACCGCTCTCAACCTGGCCTGCCGCGTAAGCAAAACCATGTGGTCGCCGCTCGACACTCACCAACTTTTGATTGCAAAAAACACTCCAGAAAATCACAAGCAATTTGATCGCATGTCGCTGGCGACTTTTGCCGTTCCCGGAGGCAGCACTCCCCAGGAGGCGACTGAACTCGTCAGCTCACTGCGAAACATCTGCGAATTTCAAAAAATAAGTCCCGGGCAAAATGGAGTTCTCGAAGTGCGCGCTCCTCAGGCAATGTTGAGGGCGTGCACCACTCTCATGCAACAGTTGAGTAGCGAGGCGCCCCAGGTCTCCCTCACAATCGAGATCTATCAGATCAGCCACAACCTCACGCGCAACATCGGCCTGCATATTCCCGACACTTTCAACTTGTACAACATTCCGGTTGCCGCGCTCGCCGCCCTGGGCGGACAAAGCATCCAATCCCTCGTCAATCAGCTGATTTCTTCCGGCGGAATCAACCAGGCGGGCACCTCCGGGCTTTCCGGCCTGCTCGCACAATTACAAGGCCAGGGAAATTCGATTTTCAGCCAACCCCTGGCTACCTTTGGCGGCGGCCTCACGTTTTCCGGATTGAGCCTCGATCAACTCAGCGCCGCTCTTTCCGTTAACGAATCGTGGTCCCGGGCGGTGAGCCGCGCCACATTGCGCGCCGGCCAGGGCAAAGAGGCTACCTTCCATGTAGGCGAACGATATCCTATCCTGAACGCCTCTTACGCGCCCATTTTCAACTCCCCCCAAATCTCCGCGGTGCTGGGCAATCAGAGCTATGTTGCGCCCTTTCCTTCGGTAAGCTATGAAGACCTGGGGCTGAATATCAAAACTACCGCCGTCATTCACGGAGCTTCCGACGTGAGTCTGAAGCTCGACTTGCAGATGCGCTCCCTGACCGGTCAGAGCGCGAACGGCGTGCCCGTCATCTCCAATCAGGAGTATGAGGGCAGTATCCGGCTTCAGGATGGCGAGCCCGCCGTGGTCGCCGGACAAATCACAAGCAGCGATATTCGCTCGATGACTGGCATTCCCGGTCTCGGCGTCATTCCCGGCCTTAATCAAGCCATGGTGAATAATTCCCTCACCACTGAGAACGACGAACTGCTCATCGTAATCACTCCTCACATCGTGGCCGACCGCAGCCTCAAGACTGACGCAATCTGGGTAACCCAAAACTAGCGGTTTCCCGTATCAGCCCCCATCCTGCTGTTCTTAAAAGAAAAGCAACAGATGTTTTCTGCACCATGAAAGAGCGGCGCCTCACTCCCGTGTGGAAAGTTCTTGGAGGTATCGGGGAATAGCGCCGCTTCGGTCTCTCTGCTGGAAGGCTAGCCTGGATGTACTGCGGCACAACGCTTTTGCTCGAGGTTGGAAATGTCCCTTTCAGGTCGAAAATGTCCCTTTCAGTACCGGGGAAGAGCGGCGCTTCAGCGCCGCGTTTAAGCGCTCAAACCAACGCGGGCTTTAGCCCCTGCGGTCGTATTCCCTGCAGCATCTCCAAAAAGCCGCTCTCTCACTTTCCTTGCTTTGCCGCAAAATCCACCAACCCTTTCAACGCTTCCGCCGGAACCTGGCTCACATTCCCAATGCTTCGGCCGTTGATAAACAAGGTCGGCGTGCCGTTCACGTTTACCGCTTTCCCCAGCGCAATCGAAGCATCCACCCGTGCCTTGGTCGCAGGCTGGCTGGCGCAAGCGGCAATATCCGCACCTTTCACGCCCGCTCCGTCCGCCAGCGCGGTCAGCTTTTGATCGGCGTTTTCAGCCGTAATATCGGACTGAGTTTCGTAGGTCTTTGCAATAAATTTCCAGAACGCGTCGTTGGAAGCCTGCGCCACACAATCGGCGTAAGCCGCGCCCTTCGCCGCCCAGTTGTGCATCTCGAGCGGAAAATTCTGAAATACAAAACGCGCGTTCGGTTCCGCCGCAATCAGGCCCTCGATTCCAGGTTGTGCCGCTTTGCATGCCGGACACTGCAGATCGCCAAACTCCACGATTGTGACTGACGCGTCTTTCGGTCCGCGCGAGGGTCCGGAAGTTCCTTTCTCCAGTATCTTATTCACCCGCTCAAACGGTTTCGCGCCGAACGGAATAATCTCACCCACCACCGCATGTTCGCCATCCGCCGTAACGTAAAACCGGCTCGCCTGCTGCCCCTGAGGGCTGGCCAGAACCACGTCAACCTGCGCCAATCCCGGCACCGGCGCGGGTTTGATGCTGGAGACTTTCCAGGTCACACCCGGCTCATAGCCAAAAGTCTGCTGCATGAATGAATCCACCGTGGCTTCCGAGGGAAGATTCACCGACGGACTATTCATGGACGGTGCCGCGGCTTTGTCCCCGGCTTTCCCCTTAGTGGACGATTGTGCTGCCCCCAAACCGCATGTCAGTAATAGGACGAGAGCTGTCTTGATCGAACGACGCATGATTTCCTTTCAACTCGAATTAAGAATCTCTTTTAGATAGGCTCAGAGAATATAGCCACTGCGAAACCGGAGCTCCTCAAACTTCGCTCTTCGCCGCAATCGGCAGCCGCCGCCCGTACCCAAAGGCCTTCGGAGTAATCTTGATCCCCGGCGCCGCCTGCTGCCGCTTGTACTCCGCGCGATCCACCATTCGCAGAACACGCCGCACCACTTCAATATCAAATCCGTGATCCGCGGCAATGCGCTCGGCGGTGTGCGCATCTTCCACGTAATCCTCCAGCACGGCGTCCAGAATTTCGTAAGGCGGCAACGAGTCGCTATCTTTCTGATCCGGCCGCAACTCCGCCGATGGCGGCTTTTCCAGCGTATCTTGCGGAATCACCGGACGCCGCGAATTCACGTAGCGGCTCAACCGGTAACCCAGCGTCTTCGGCACGTCCGAAATCACCGCTAGTCCCCCCACCATATCTCCGTAAAGTGTACAGTAGCCCACGCCCAGTTCACTCTTGTTGCCGGTGGAGAGTACGATGGCGCCGAATTTGTTCGAGAGTGCCATCAGCAGCGTGCCGCGCGCCCGCGACTGAATGTTCTCCTCGGTCACATCTTCCTTCTGATTCGCGAACACTTCTCTCAAAGTTTCCCGGTACGCATCCACCGCGCCGTTAATCGAAAGCAGCTCAAACCGTATGCCCAGATTCTTGGCCAACGCGCGCGCATCCGCAATCGATCCCGCCGAAGAGTAAGGCCCCGGCATCCCCACGCCAATCACATTCTCCGGCCCCACGGCATCGGCCGCAATCACCGCGGTGAGCGCCGAATCGATCCCGCCACTCAGTCCGACGATAGCTTTCTGAAATCCGCACTTACGAATGTAGTCACGCGTTCCCAGCACCAGCGCCGAATACACACTGGCTTCTTCGCCTTCGATCTGTTCATGCATATCCCCGGTCAACGTTTTCGAATCGAAGTAAACCAAGTCCTCTTCAAACGAATGTCCCTGCGCGATGATCTTCCCCTCCGCATTCAGCACGACACTCGAGCCGTCAAACAGCAAGCTGTCATTGCCGCCGACCTGGTTCACCATTGCGACGGGAACTTTATGCTGCCGCGCAATCGAGGCCAGCATGTCTCGTCTCAGCTCGCGCTTGCCAATCCAGAATGGCGACGCCGAAATGTTCAGAACAAAATTACCGCCAGCCCGAACCAGCGCCTCGATCGGATCCACAACGTACAGCCGCTTCGGCCAGAACAGTTTGTCGTTCCATGCATCCTCGCAAACTGTCAGCGCCATCCGATTCCCGCAGAACGAAAAAAGCTCCTGCGATTTTGCCGGAGCAAAGTTGCGCATCTCATCAAAAACGTCGTAGGTGGGCAGCAACATCTTCGATTGCAGGAAAGCAATCTTCCCATCCTGCAATAGCGCGGCAGAATTCATCACCGACTTGCCGGTATCAGAGTTGGCCGGAGTAACGAGTCCACAAATTACCGCAATCCCGCGGGTTGCTTCGGCAATTCGCTCCGCACTCTCGCGATTGCGGGCAACAAACGAAGGCCGCTCGACCAGATCGCGCGGCGGATAGCCACAAACGGAGAGCTCCGGAAACAAAATCAGCCCCGCGCTCTCCGCCTGCGCGCGCCGCGAAAACTCAATCATCTTTGCCGCGTTGCCGGAGAAATCTCCAACCGTCGGATTAATCTGCCCAAGCGCAATCTTCACATCTTTAGTGTAAAGCCGAGGTCAGCACAGGGGAAAGCTGGCATGGACTTTGGGCTTCGATTTGCACCTACGACGCGAAGACGGGTTCGCGCCTTACGACTTGGCCGAGGATGGGAGGAGAGCGGGACTCGTCCCGGCGCCCGCCGCCGCAGCACTCGTCAATGGAACACTAGCCGGGTCCGGTACCTCTCGCTTCAAACAAAGATCCATGGCTGCCGATATGCTTTTCACTTCCTGCTGCTTCATCGCCAGCCACCGGTCAAACTTGGATTTCTCCCGCGCCGCCTCGTCCAGATTGCGCTTCACCCGCGCCGCATATTGCGCCCTGACGCGCTCCAACTCTTCCTCAATCCGGATGTTTTCTTCCGCCTTCCGCGCCCACTCCGCTTCGATCAGTTTCGTCTGCTCGGCCTCATAGCGATCCAGGGCCTCCTGACGCGTCTTCGCATCCTGCTGCACCTGCCCCAGCGAAATGTCCGCCGCCTCAAGCGCCACCATTACCGCCGCTCGCTTCGTCTCATTCGCCAGCCCCACCATATGTTCGCTGTTGAGCATTTCGACCACTTTGTGAATGCTATACCCCTTCTTGGAATTCGTGATCCCAGCTGCCCGGTAGATGTCTTCCATGGGCAAGAGGTCAACTTGAAATCCGGCGACACACTCTGTTTTGCGATCCTCAGCTTCCTTTTTTGCGGATGAATCTGTCTGCTGCATGGAATTCTCCCTTCCCTTCTCGCTCTGAGCGTGGTCACTGCTTTCTGCGCTCTTTTCGCTCAGGCTCTCTCGCTTGTTTTGCCACGGTGCCAGTTCGAGCCATTTGCGTGCCATAGATTTTTTCTCCCTCGGAACTTCCCTCGTTCTTGCCGGCTGCGTTGTCCGAAATCTGCTTCGCCGGTGCGCCCCAAAATCGTCCGCGGATCGAATACGATCCGCGCGATTCACCGGAACCGCACGCCCAGTTTCGCCATCCATTCCGCGATCATCTTCCCGCATGGGTGCAACCGCTGGCCCCCTCGCCATGCGCTTGTCGGAGTCGTTTTTGATCGCGGGCTTCGCTGCCGGAGTCTTGCTCGCTGTCTCTCCATGGAACGCAGACCGGTCCTGCACCGCGGCCTGTTTTTCAGTCGACGCACTTTCGCTCTCCCGCTGTAAGCCGACCACATAATCCCAGCCCTCGCTGCGGCAGTACCTGACCACTCCGCAAAACTCCTCGAAGCGGCCACGCACTCTCAGCTTTGCCCGCACTTCGACTGGCTTCTTCATCCGTATACATGCGCCACTCAGCGATTTATCTTCCAGCCGCGCGGGCGCACTCAGCAACTTTCCCGTTGCATCCTCCCACGACACCTCCGCCAGCATCATCACCGCGATTCGACTTTCGCGCGCAGCGGTGCTCATGTGGAATCTATCGGCAATAAATAAAATGAGTTCATAGCCGGAGGAATTCCGGTTATGATCCTCGGCTTAAAATCTTCCCATTTCTGGATTTTCAGCCGGAAAGACCTTTAATCATCATCTCCCGCCGGAAGCACCGTATGCTTCGGCGCGGGCATCGGCGCATCGCCTTTTTGATCCCGCCACAGAACTTTATTCAGCCGCGCAGCTCCTGCCGCATCCGGCCGCGAGAAATCCATCTTCGTAGATTCCTTTCCGCCGGGCGCATCCCGCTTGTTCGTCTCGTAAATCAGTCCGTTTTTGAGATTGCGATAGTCCGCCTGAAACGGAGCCTGCCCACCCCCACCTGAAAACATAGGTCCCATCACCGGCGCGTACGCATCATTCTGGTTCATCGCTGGCAACCCCAGCAGCATCTCCATGGTGTGAATCAGATTCACGGTCGTGTAAAAGCGGTGGTCCACGTAAGGTGCGCTTGCCACTCCCGGCGAATATTTGCTCACCACAAATGCGATCGACCGGTGCGCATCCACGTGGTCCGCTCCATTCTGCGCATCGTCTTCCAGAATAAATATTGCAGTGTCATCCCAGTATGGGCTGTGCGACACCGCATCCACCACGCGCCCCACTGCCAAATCGTTATCCGCCACCGAGGCCTGCGGACGCGGCTTCTCCGGCCGCGTGCCTCCCGTATGATCGTCCGGAAAATAGAGCAACACGAACGCCGGCAATTCAAACTCCGCCCCTTCGTTCTCCTCCCGCGCCCGCTTATAAGCGGCGAATTCGTTCAAAAACTCATCCGCGCGAAGCTGGTCGGGATAATCCGTATTGAAGTCGGGATACAACGGATCAAAATGATCTCGCAGCACCGCCTTGGTCGCCTTCACTCCGCTGAAAAGCGGAACCGCCCATGGCCACGGGCTCGACCCGCCATGCGGATTGCCCACATTCGGCTCCAGATCATCGCCTTTCTCCACATCCGTCCGCGTACACGCCGCTTCCTCCTGCGAAGGCGTTCCCTGCTTCGGCGATGAAGCCTTGGGAATTTTATTGCACCACTCCGCGTTCACATACTCGCCATAATCGCGATAACTCACTCCATGTCGCGCCAGATTATCCCAAAGAAATCCCGTGGAAGGATCGTCGATATCTGCCTCTTTATGATCCAGCGGAAACTCCCCCGCAACCGTTCCCTGAAAATCATACGTCCGCTCTTTCCCGCGGTAGGCAATCTGCCACGTCTTCTCGTTGTAATCGCTGGTAATGGCCGCCGTTGACCACAGATGCCCGTCGCCGGAAACTTCCCCGCTATCGTAAAAGTTATCCAGCACGCCGAACTGCAATGCCAGCTTGTGCTCGTTGGGCGTAATGTCAGCCCCATACATCGTCAAAGTTGAATCGCCGTTGCCGGCTTTCAGATCGCCCAGAATCTGATCGTAAGTGCGGTTCTCCTTGATCACATAAATCACATGCTTGATCGGATTCTTCCCTCCGGCAAACTGAATCGTCCCTGGATCACCGTGCAGCAGATTGTCGTTCTCCACGGTTCGCGTAAGCTCGTTAAGCTTTTCCAGTGTGGAAGGAATATTCAGCCGCGCAATCGATCCCCGCAAAAGCGTCGCAATATAGGCATGCTCGTGACGTTTCAGCTCCCACTCAGTTTTTCCCTCACGATTGTTCGGCCCCGTCCCTTCGCCTTTAGCCGTGGCGATCAGCAAATCATCTCCATGCACCGCGAGCGCACTCGGATACCAATCGGTAGGAATGAATCCTAGAGGAAGCAACGCGGCCGCCTCATCGCCCACCGGCTTTGGCTCGGTTGAGGTATCAAATACCGCCACTGCATTCGAAGAAGCATCCGCCACAAATAATCGCTTCCCGTCCGCGGACTCCGCCAGCGCTCCAGGATAAGTTCCTGCAAATTCCTGACCCTTGATTTTTGTGCTGAGCAGCGCAACCAGCTTGTTGCTCTCGGTCGAAACCACGGCAACCGCATCCGCATTCGACAACGCCACGTAAAGCGACTTCTCATCCCGACTCAGCAACATCGCCGTCGGATGCGAGCCCGGCGCAGTCGGATCCTCGGGTTCCTTTAACTTGATCCACCGTGTAACCTTCCCGCCGGTCAAATCCAATTCCGCAACCTGCGACCCATTCCACAAGCTGCACCACGCGCGCCGTCCATCGCGTGCCGCTACAACCGCATAAGGAAAAGAAGCTGGCACAAAACGGTTGGTACTCAGATCGAAACTCTGCAGCACCTTGCCGCTCGCCACATCCAGCAGCACCGCATTGTCGGAAAGATCGTTCGCCACAAGAAGTTGATCTTTATGGCCGCCCTGATGTCCTCCCCCGCCGGCCAGCGCCAGCCCCGCCGGATAAGGAATCGCAGTCCCCGCCGGTGTCTTCCGCAATTCGATCGAAATCTTTTTTTCCGCAGCCAGCGCCTGCGGACCAATCGGAATAAACCGTTCCGCCTCCACCTTGCCGCCATGGAATTTGTAAACCGCAATTCCATTCCCTGTGTCACCCTCCTTCTCTCCACTTGGATCAGTAATCGATCCCACCGAAGCGTAAAGATGTTTTCCATCCGAGCCAAACACGAGGCCAAGAAAATAACTCTGATGTGCGTTCTCGCCGAACCTCTTATCCGGATAATCCGCCAGTTGATTCGTCTTCAGATCCAGCACCGCAATCGATTGCGTCCCCAGCGTCTCCTGAGTTCCATACCCATCATTCAGCAGCGCCGCATAGCGCCCATTCGGGCTGATCGCGATCGTGGCGGGAAAACTATTGGTACTTCCAATGCGCCCCGGAGTTGGAGTAGTCAGCTTTTTGCTGGTCGAAAGCGGGATCGAGGATTGTCCAGGTTGAGCTTCCTGTGCCGAAAGCGCTATTGGCAGAGAAAAAAATGCAGTGACAAAAAAAAAGACGCGGAAGAATCGGATCACGTAGGCCTCCGGTTAACTAATCTGCGAGCGGAGATGAACCAGAGATGAGCGTAATCGAAGCGGGAATCCGCGGTCAAAGCAGGATGGATTGGAAAAGTACCTGACTAAGAAGGACGCTGAACGTCGCACCACGGAAAAGCCGTAATAGAAGTTAGGACCAAACCGAAATCTTCCTAAGCTCCCGAAGCTCTCGACGAACCTTCCACCCCAGCCGCAGGCTCTGGATGCTCCTCCGCACCAACGTTGTGCCGCACATCCGCCCCCTGCACCCAGAAGATTACATCCTCGGCAATGTTGGTCGCGTGGTCGGCCACGCGCTCCAGATTGCGCGCAATCAGCAGCGCGTCCAGCGCCTGCCGCACCACTTCCGGACGCTGGTTCATCGTCTTCACCAGCTGGATGAACGCATCATCCTTCATACGATCCACCACGTTGTCCATTTCAAGCACAGCCTGCGCCAGCTCAACCTTTCCTTCAATAAATGACTCCAACGCCCTGCGAACCATGGCGCTTACTGCAGCTCCCATGCGTGCGATATCCACCGGCAGATCAACGCTCGGCAGGTCCATCATGTCCATCACGCGTTCCGCAATGTTCACCGCCTGGTCGCCTACGCGCTCCAGATCAGAATTAATCTTCGTCACCGCGAGAATAAAGCGCAGATCCACCGCCATCGGCTGCTGCATGGCCAGCAAATCGAACGCCGCCTCGTCAATCTCCCGTTCCGAAGTATTAATCAGGCTCTCGCCTTCGAGAACCATCTGGCAACGCGTGAGATCGCGATCAATATAAGCCTGCCGGGCGCGATCCACGGCCTGCTCCGCCAATCCACCCATGCGGAGCAACTTCTGCCGTAAATCGTCCAACCCTTGCTGAAAGCGCGTGCGCATTCTCTCAACCTTCCTTATTCAAAACTACTCTAACCAAACCTGCCCGTGATGTAATCTTCCGTCCGCTTGTGCGTCGGTTTGGTAAAGATCTTTTCCGTCTTATCGAACTCGATCATCTTACCCAGCAAAAAGAATCCCGTAAACTCGGCCACCCGAGCCGCCTGTTGCATGTTATGCGTCACAATCACAATGGTATAGCGCTCTTTCAATTGAAAGATCAACTCTTCAATCTTGCCGGTCGAAATCGGATCGAGCGCCGAGCAAGGCTCATCCATCAGCAGCACCTCAGGCTCAACCGCCAGCGCCCGCGCAATGCAAAGCCGCTGCTGCTGCCCGCCCGAAAGGCTGGCTCCTGATTTCTTATGTATCTGATCCTTTACTTCCTCCCACAATGCCGCAGCGTCCAGCGAACTTTCAACAATCTGATCCAGCTTCTTGCGGTCGCTAAATCCATTCAGCTTCAATCCCGAAGCCACGTTGTCATAGATCGACATGGTGGGAAACGGATTCGCCTTTTGAAAGACCATCCCCACCCGGCGCCGTAGCTGCGTCGCCGAAGTTCCGTTGTAAGCGTTAATCTCTCCAATGTGAACCTGGCCCGTAACTCGCGCCTCGGGAATCGTTTCATGCATCCGGTTCAAGCACCGGATGAACGTCGATTTGCCGCAGCCCGAAGGCCCAATCAGCGCCGTGGCGTGGTTGGCCGCCATCGTCAGCTGAATGTCGTAGAGAGCTTGCGTCTTCCCGTACCACGCATTCAGATTTTCGACTTTGATTCCAACGCCCATAGACTATGCGGCTCCAAACGTACCACGGCGCACGGCAAAACGCACCGCCGCCACCGCGCTAACAATCAGGACAATCAGTACCAGCGCTCCCGCCCACGCCTGCCGGTGCCATTCATCGTAAGGAGAGATGGCGTAACTAAATATCTGCAGCGGCAGCGCGGCCGTAGGTTGATTCGCCCGCAGATTCCAGAATTGATTTCCGAACGCGGTAAACAAAAGCGGCGCCGTCTCCCCCGCAACCCGGGCAAACGCCAGCATGATTCCGGTAATCACGCCGGAGGTCGCCGTCCGCAATGTGATCGAGAGCGTCGTCCTCCACCGCGGAATCCCCAGCCCGTAAGCCGCCTCGCGCAACGCCCGCGGCACCAGCAGCAGCATCTCCTCCGTGGTCCGCGTGATCGTAGGAATCATCATGATTGCCAGCGCCACCCCTCCGGCCAACGCCGAGAAATGCTTCTGGTACAACACGACAATCGAATAAGCCACAATTCCCACCACAATCGACGGCACTCCGTTCAGCACGTCAGCCGTGAAGCGAATCGTATCCCCAAAGCGGTTGCGACCGTACTCCGCCAAATAAATCCCCGCGCCCACTCCCAGGGGAACTCCGATCACACTGGCCAGCGCCAGAATGAAAACCGATCCTACAATCGCGTTCGCCATGCCTCCGCCCGCTTCACCCACCGGCTTCGGCGTCTGCGTCAAGAATGCCCAGTTGATCGATCCCACTCCGCGATACACCAGGTAGGCAAATATCGCGAACAACGGCACCAGCACGAGGACAACTGTGAGCACCGCCACTCCGGTCATCGCATGATCGGTGATCCGCCGTCGCAAAGAAATCTGGGGAACAACATTCTCCGCGGATTGTTTAGTCTCAGGCACTAGCCCTCGCAGGCTGCCCGCGCGTTACCGACCACACCAGCAATCGCGCCAGCGCGTTGACCACAATCGTCACCAGAAACAGCGCCAACCCGATCTCAATCAGCGCCGCCAGATTCAAATCTCCGGTCGCCTCGCTGAACTCGTTGGCCAGCACACTCGCCATGGTGTATCCCGGCGCAAATAAAGACTTGGCAATCTCCGGCCGGTTTCCGATCACCATCGTCACCGCCATCGTCTCACCCAAAGCGCGCCCCAGCCCCAGGATGATCCCGCCCATAATTCCTGCCCGCGCGTTGCGCAGCACTCCCAGCCGGATCATCTCCCACCGGGTCGCGCCCAGCGCCAGCGCCGCTTCCCTCTGATGCTGCGGCACCACCATCAGCACCTCCCGCGTGATCGAGGAAATAATCGGAACGATCATGATGGCCAGAATAATTCCCGCCGCCAGCATGCTGATTCCATATGGTGGACCATCAAAAAATCCCGTCCAGCCCAAGGTTCGCGCCAGAAAAGGTTCCACATAGTTGCTGAGGATCGGCACCAGCACAAAGATCGCCCACAGCCCGTAAACTACACTCGGAATAGCCGCCAACAGCTCGACAAAAAACGAGAGCGGCCCGCGCAACGCCTTTGGACACATTTCCGTGGTGAAGACCGCAACTCCGATCGATAACGGCACGGCAATAATCAGCGCCAACACAGAGGAGACTAGCGTTCCGTAAATGAAAGGCAGCGCCCCAAATTTTTCGTTTACCGGATCCCAGTCTCTCCCGGCAAAAAACTTGAAGCCAAAAGCGTGCCACGAAGGTCCGGAACGCAGCACAAGTTCATAGACAATGAGCGCCAGCGTCCCCAGCACTGCCAAACCGCAAAGCAGCATTGCCACCTTGAAGACTTGGTCGCCGGTTTCGCCTTTTTTCAGAAATAAATGGGCGGGCCGTCTTTTTGCCGACGCAGAATAGCTAACATTCGTGGATTCTATAGGTTGCGGAGCAGGCATATCGGGCCGGGGTTGCGCGGGCAATGCCATTCCGTTTCACCCTAGCAGAATCCTGTTAACAGGATGTTAAAATGACGAAGCTTTTCGGCATTGCCTTTCCACAGACAAGCCTGTATTTTCGTCTACCAATTCGTTTTGCTTTATGTCTATCGCTCCAAAGCGTAGCCGCGAGGTTTTCCAAAACCTCGAACGGGAGCTTGTCAATCTCGCCTCAAAACCTCAGGCGAAGACGGTGCATCGTTTCCGTACCGGAACCCGCCGGCTGCAAATATTGCTCTCCGAACTTTCACCCAAGCTCGATCATAGTGATAAAAAGCTCCTGAAACAATTAAGCCGAATCCGCAAACGCGCCGGCAAAGTGCGCGATCTCGACATGCAAGCGGCGGCTTTACGCAGCCTGAAAGTTCCGCGGGAGCCGCGGCGCAAATCTCAACTGATAAACCGGTTGATCGAACTCCGCGGCCAGCATGAGAAAAAGCTCCGCAAGCAGCTGGATAAAACCACCATCCGTGAAATTCGCAAGCGCCTCAGACGCGCCGCCAAGCACTTCCATCCCGAGTCCGGTCGCGACCCTTTGGCCGTTGCCCGCGCCATGCTCGACTCCCTGCATCGAACCGGCGCACCTCTTACTGAAACCGTTTTGCACCAATATCGTATTCTCAGCAAGCGCGCGCGCTACGCCGCTGAATTCGCCATCCCATCTCCCGCGTCCGAGCGCTTCATCGCCCAGATAAAACGCATACAAGATGCTCTCGGCGATTGGCACGACTGGCTCACCTTGACCCAAACCGCCACTACCCAGTTCGGCGACGTCCGCGAATCGCCTTTAGTCGCCGAACTCCACAACGTCACCGGAGCAAAATACCGCCGCGCCATCGCTGTCCTCTCCCAAATTGGGAACGCTGCGGCGCCTGTCTCGGATCGCCCCGCCAGGCCTCCACTCGCGGCTTCCGTCAGCGCAAATGACCACACAGCCTCCGCAGCTTAGTCAGCCCCTTTTGGTTGTGCTGGAGCTCACATACAACTGTATCCGTGGTCACTGCGTCTAATCGCAGCTCATTGCTATGTGATCACTCATGGGGGCATTCCGTGCAGGACTCAATGATCTTCCGGGCGGCGAACACTCAGGGTGATTGTCAGTTGTGCTCAACCAATCCAGCTGTTTTGGAGTTTGACATTTTGTCGGACCAGGAACACTCACACCAGAAAGGAGCTTGCTGTACCGCATGCGCCTTCAACATCCTCGCCGCTCTTGCTGGCGTCAAATTACAACCTCCGGAATAAAATTCGACCATCGGCTGCCAGCCCGAATCGCCAATCAGATGCTTAAGCTTTACTCTGTGTACCCAGTGCCCCCGGTGTTAAAGGTTTGTTTTTTACCTCGTTCGCTCACCAACGGATGACTCACCATCCCCATCCCTGTAAACTGTTCCCCTCGCTCCCATGCCGACCTTTGCCGCCGTAGACATCGGTTCAAACTCCGTTCGACTGAAGATCGCGCGACTCACGCGCGGCCATCTTCGCGAGATCCATGAAGACCGCGAAGTCACTCGTCTGGGCGAAGGCGTCTTCCGCTCCGGCTTCCTCACTCCCGAGTCGATGGCTGAAACCGTAAAAGTCCTCCGCCGCTTCCATCGCGCCACGCAACAAGTTGTCACCGATCCCGTCCGCGTAGTCGCCACCAGCGCTCTCCGCGATGCCCGCAATTCCCAGGCTTTTCTCGAATGGGTTCGTTCCGCCACCGGCTGGACCGTTGAAATCATCTCCGGCCTCGAAGAAGCTCGCCTGATTCACCTCGGCCTCGTCTCCAACTTGCGTGTCGACAGCGCTCCCACGCTCATGCTCGATCTCGGCGGCGGAAGCTGCGAACTCACCGTCTCCACCCGCGGTCAAATTCGCGAAACCGTTAGTCTTCCCTTAGGCGCAGTCCGTCTCACCGACGAATTCCTGCGTCACGATCCACCACGCAAAGGCGAACTGAAACGCCTGCAAGGCTTCATCGCCCGCGAAGTCAATCGAGTCGCATCGCGCATCGTCGCCGCCAAAGTCAAAAACGTAATCGCTACCTCCGGAACCGCTGACGCCCTCGCCACCGCCGCCAGCAATATTCGCAAGAACGGAACTCGACAGCGTCTCATGGTCTCCCGCGCGGAAATGACTCGCCTCGCCAAGCGCCTCGCTCGGCTCCCCCTCGACGAGCGCCGGAAGATTCAAGGCATCGGTCTGCGCCGCGCTGAAATCGTCGTTGCCGGAGCTATGGTCTATCACGAACTGCTTGACCGCTTGCACCTCAAAGGTTTTCGCTATTCCCCGCTGGGCCTGCGCGATGGTCTTCTCGCGCAAATGGCGGCCGAGCACGACCGCAGCACTCGCTCCGGCAGGCAGATCGAATCCGAACGCTGGGAATCCATCACCAAAGCCGTAACTCACTACCGTGTCGATATGAAGCACGCCCTCGACGTGCGTGACTCCGCGATGTTTTTATTTTCCGCGCTGCGTTCGGTGCATGGCCTCGCGCCGGAATTCCGCGAGTGGCTCTCCGCCGCCGCCATGCTTTATGAGGTGGGAGACTACGTCAACCGCAACGGCCATCACCGCCATACTTACTACATCATTTCGAACTCGGAAATTCTCGGCTACACGCCGCAGCAGCGCCGTTTGATCGCCGCCATCGCCCGCTATTTAGGAAAGTCGCGCCCCACCTTGGACGAGCCTCCCATGAAAGCTCTCGACCCGGCGGAACGCCCGGGCGTGCAGAAGGCGATTATGTTATTACGCTTGGCGCGCGCGTTGAATCTGGGTCGCACCCGCGCCGTACAAAAAGTTCGAGTCACTCAGAAAGGGGCAGACGTGCATCTGACTCTCGTCCCCCGCCGCCGCATGGGTGTGGATTTAGAACTCTGGGCCATCGAGAAGGATGCACCTTATTTTCGCGAGGTGTTCGGCCGCGCACTCTCCACCGCGGCCGTGTAAAGCGTGCGCAGTGCCTTCGGCGTTAAGCACCACTGCAGCGTCCCGGAACTCCGACGCATATCCACTCGCGCCACCGCGCCCTTTTTCAACTCCACCGACGCTTCACACCCAGACTCACTGATCACGGTTCCCAAAAACTGGCTCAAATTCGGATTATGGCCCACCACCATGATCGATTCCTGATTCGCATACTTTTCCAGCAGCTTGCGGAAATCCGAAAAGCTTGCCTCCGGACGCAGTCCAGCATCCACCTGCAACTTGCCTTCGTATCCCATCTCATTCCCCACCAGCGAGGCGGTCTGCGTCGCCCGTTTCAGAGGACTCGAAATAATCACGTCTACCTGCGCGTCAATCGCAGCCAGCGCACGCCCCACGTACCCGCACTGCTCAATCCCTTCCTTATCGAGCCCGCGCTTCTCATCCTTTTTCGGATTTACAAAATGTTCGCCGGCGCTGGCATGACGCAAAAAATAAATAATCATTGCGAATTATCGTTCCCTTCCCACCGCAGTCCGCCGCTTCCTCGCCGGAACTGCCGGTGGAACCGAACCCAGTTGTTTTCCCTCCGCCACACTGATCAGATAGTCCTGCGCACTAAAAGCCACAGCGCCTGTAGGGGGCCTGCGATTCCGTTTCCCCCTCACCGGCTGCCACGCCCGAATATAAGTCGCATCCCGCAACAGGATCCGTGCCTTGCGGTTATCCGCCAATAAAGAATCGAGAATTTCGCGCCGCACCCGCTCCCGCAGGAATTCGTCGCGCAACGGCACCAGCACTTCCACCCGCTCATACAGATTGCGCGGCATCCAGTCCGCGCTTCCGATGTAAATTTCTTCTTCCCCTGCATTGCCGAAATAATAGATTCTGCTGTGCTCCAGAAATCGTCCCACAATACTCCGCACCTTGATCCGGTCGCTCAGTCCACGCACTCCCGGCCGCAACGCGCAAATCCCGCGGACGATCAAATCAATTTCCACTCCCGCCTGCGAAGCCCGGTACAGCGCCTGAATCAAGTTCTTATCCAGCAACGCATTCATCTTGGCGATGATCCGTCCCGGGAGTCCCTGCCGCGCGTGCTCCGCCTCGCGATCAATCAGAGCGATCGTCTTCTCCGCCAGATCGAGTGGCGCCACCAGCAGCGGATCGTAGCTCGGATTCTCCGCATATGCCGTCAGAAAACTGAAAACATCATGCACCGCCCGCGTAATCTCCGGGTTCGCCGTAAATAAACTTAGATCGGTATAAATTCTGGCCGTGGTCGCATTGTAATTTCCCGTCCCAATATGCGCGTAGCTGCGCGGCACCCCATCGGGATCGCGCCGCACCAGCAGCGACAGTTTGCAATGCGTCTTCAACCCCACCAGCCCGTGAAATACCTGCACTCCCGCATCTTCCAGATCACGCGCCCAGCGGATGTTATGCGCCTCATCAAACCGTGCCTTCAACTCCACCACCGCCGTCACTTCTTTTCGCGAGGCCGCATCGATCAACGACGGCACGATCAGAGAATGCTCATTGGTCCTGTACAACGTCTGTTTGATCGAAAGCACGTGATCGTCTTCCGCAGCCGACTCGATGAACGCCACTACCGCATCGTAGGAATCATAAGGATGATGCAACAGCACATCGTGCCGCCGTAACTCCTCAAACAGGTTTTGCGATTTCGCCGTCAACCGCAACTCGCGCGGCGCAAATGGACGGTATTTCAAATCCGGCCGCGCCGTCTGGTCATACACATTGAATAGCCGCGAAAGATTCACCGGACCATTCACCGGAAACACTTGCCACGGATCCAGTTCAAACACGGTTCGCAACCGCTCGATCATCTCCGGATCGGCGTCGGCCTCAATCTCCATGCGCACCGCATCGCCCTTGCGCCGGTTGTGTAACTCCGCCCGCACCGACTCCAGCAGATTACGCGCTTCTTCTTCCTGCAGATAAAGATTGCTGTTCCGCGTCACTCGAAAAGGCGCTGCCGCCACAATGTCGTAGCCGTGATACATGTTCTGCGCATGATGCGCCACCAGGTCGGCCAGGAAAATAAAATCCGCCGTGTTCTCCGACGGCAACCGCACCAACCGCGGCAAGCTGCGCGGCACCGAAACCACTCCCGTATAGGTCAACGCCGAACGCCGTCGCCTGCGCAACAGCAGTCCCAGGCACAATGCCTTATTAATTACTCGGGGAAAGGGATGCGCCGGATCCACCGTCACCGGCGTAAGCAGCGGATCCAATTCCCTCTCGCAATACTCGTCCACGAACCGGCGCGCCTCGGCGTCCAGTTCGTGCATCCCAAGCACGCGAATTCCGTTTTCCGCAAGCGCCGGCCGCAATGTGTTCCAGCAGTCATACTGCTCATCCACGAACTTGTGCGTAAGCCGCGCCAGAACTTCGCGCTTATCGGTAAGCGTCAGCCCATCCGGGCCTGCTTCGTTGTAGCCGTCCTCGATCTGCTGCATCATGGCGGCTACGCGAATTTCGAAAAATTCGTCCAGATTGCTGGCCGAGATGGCGAGAAACTTCAGCCGTTCCAGCAGCGGATTTCCCGCATCCTCCGCCTCCTCAAGCACACGTTCATTGAACGCGAGCCACGAAGTATCACGGTTGAGATAGTACTCAGGATTTTCCAGCGAAAGGCGAGCCATGAGGGTCTTGCACTACGTCCAATTCTCGTTGTCGGCTGCGATCCGCAAACGAGCCAAACGGGGAATATTTCCACCGACTGAAACTAGTATAAAACATCCGCTACCGAACCGTATTTGGAGGGAACAAAGGTGAGTGGTTCACCTCGATTTATTTTCTTCGTGACTTCCGTCATCCCGAAACGCGGCGTACTTCACCCGCGTGAGGGATCTCCCACTCGACCGGCGCAACGCGTAAGCCACCACCAACTCCCGCGCAAATCGAGCGGAAAAAACTTCCGGCGCGTCGCAATAGCAAACTCCGCCATGCGACGCGCCGGTAAAAGCAATTCCCACATTTCCCTCTACGGCAGGTAATAGCGGAAGGACGTAAACACCATGTTGTCCAGACCGCTCGGCGAGACGCTCATTCCCTTGGTAAAGCCAGTTCCATCCCAGGTATCGCGCGCCACGTAGGAGTACTGAATGCCGTACTGGAACCGCCCCTTCGGCCCGGTATACAGGCGGTACCAGTAACCGATCGTGCCCTCCATCACCACCCGCGTGTCGCCCGTGCAGCCGCCCAGGCTTCCAGGGATAAACCCGCTGCCAACGATCGGCGGGGTTTCCGTATAGCAGCCCTTGTTCGAAAGATTGGGATTGCCGTAACCGATGAACTTGTTTTCAATCGGATCGTAACCTGCCGCTCTCCCCGCATATTCCCCGCCGGCATCCAAATAGACATCAAGCTTTTTGTTGTGAAATTCCACTGTGGCTAAACCCTGATAGGACCGGATCAGATCCAGCCCTCCGTTGGCATAAACCGCTGCGTCCGGCAGTCCGCCGGAACCGTAGCGGCCAATGCCGCGTCCAGTCAGACCATGCAGACCGAACACCATATGCTTATCCATGAACGTCCAGCGCGCGTTGGCGCCCACGCCGCCTCCATTATTCGAGACGTTGCTCGCTCCCAAAGCGTTCGGACCCGCGGTCGTGCTGCCCCCGCAAAGCGTCGTCGCCGAAGCTACTTCGCCGCAGGGAAATACCCGATCGCGGAACCGGCTGTAAATACCGAACACTTCATAGTGTCCGAATCCCGGCTCAAACACCGCCTTGGCGATAATGTCAGGCGACGGGTTGAAGGAATAATTCGCAATAGGACTGCAGGTCGTAACTCCCGTACTGCTGGTGCTGCAAGTCGAGACCGCCGCATTGTAAAGGCCGCCTGCCGCTCCGGCGGAACCTACAAGAAAGTTGTCCGCGTTGTTGTGGCTTGAAACCGTCGCCTGCGCATTTTCCATCGACGCCGCCAGCCACACTTTGTTCCCGAAGTTCTTCGCCACCCGCAGTCCGTACTGCCGCGCCCAACTGAATCCCACCGAGTACTGAGGATCGATGGTCAAGGGCACAGCCTCGGTCCGGTTATCCACTCCGTGCAGGGTCTCGGTCGCCAGGCTCCACATCTGTCCGCCGGTGAACGAGAACCCGTTATCGAACGCCGCCTGGCCCCACGCTTGCCGTTGCCGCAGGGAGTAGCTGTTGCTTTCGTTGTTGTTCGAGGTCACGGCCGCCGACAGGAAGTCTGTCTCCACATAACCGGACAGCTTGGCGCTCGCCAATCGCCCTTCGGCCAAAGCCGAAATTCGCGACTGACGTCCTGACCCAAAGAACTCCGACATCTCATTCTGGCTCGCTCCCGGAAGCGTCAGCGCGTTGAAAGGCGTGTTGATATCGGATCCCAGCGCCCGCGACCGCCTCACAAATTCGGCCGCCGCGAAGCCGCCCGGCGTGATCGTGATTCCTTTGTAGTGAAGCGCGATCGGGCTCTCAATCTCCGCCTTCACGTTCTTCTGCGTCTCCTGCAGCGAGAGCGCCGTATTGTTCACGTTGGTCTTCAGATCGGTCACGTCGTTCTTCAGCTCAGTCACCGTCGCCTCCTGCTTGCTCGACGATACTTGCGCCGCGTCGGCCTTGGCCGCCGCGTCTGCAGCGGTCGCCTGCACCTGGCTCACCGCTTGATCCTTGTGATGCAATTCGTCGCGCAGGGCCTGGATTTCCTGCTGTTGTGCCGCTAGAGCGGCCTGCTGCGCCGCCATTGCATCCTTCAACGCCTGCACCTCCGCCGCTGTTGCAGTCGTGCTTCTAGCCTTTTTGGGTTTGGGAGGCGTACTGGTTTGCGCCACCACGCTTGTAGCCAGACACAGAATCGCACACCACTTCCCTGCAGAATTCATCACACTCTCCTTAGTTTTTTCTACGATGACTGAAAATTTCCAGGACTCTTACTTAACCCCTTTGATCGCTTCCTTCTCTTTTGCCACAACGCTTTCCGGCAAAGGCGCGTACGAAAGCGCAGCCGTCATCGTCTGGCCATCCGTAACCATCCAGTTCAGAAAATCCGCCAGAATCTTCCCCTTGGCCGCATCTTTCGATTGCTGCGGAATCAGCAGCCAGGTGAAACTCGAAATCGGATACGCGTCCTTACCCGGTGCATTCGTAATCGAAACTCGAAAATCCGCCGGCATTTTCGGCGACGAAGCCGCCGCCGCTGTCACGCTCTCCAGCGAAGCTTTCACAAAACTCCCCGCCGCGTTCTTCACGCTGCCGTATGGAATGTTGTTCTGAACTGCGTAGATCAACTCCACATATCCAATGGAGCCCTGCAGTTGCCGGATCGAGCCGGCCACGCCTTCGTTTCCTTTTCCGCCCAGCCCAATCGGCCACTTCACCGACGTTCCTTTTCCCACCTGGCTCTGCCACTCCGGACTGATCTTCGAGAGATAATCCGTCCAGATGTAAGTCGTCCCGCTCCCATCCGAACGATGCACCACAATGATGTCTCGGTCCGGCAAACTCACTTCCGGATTCACACTGGTCAGTGCCTTGTCATTCCATTTTGTGATTTTCCCCAGGAATATCCCGGCCAGCGCCTCGGGAGTAAATTTCAATTCCGCATTCACTCCCGGAATGTTGTAAGCGGGGACATCCGCTCCCATCACCGTGGGCAGGTGAAGAATCTTGGTCTTCGCTTCCTTCAGCATCTCGTCCGTCATCGGGCCATCGCTTGCACCGAAATCCACCGTGCCATTGATGACTTGCCGGATTCCGCCGCCACTGCCGATCGATTGGTAGTTAATCTGAATCTCCGGATGCAGTTTGTGATATTCGCTGAACCATTTCGAGTACATCGGATAGGGAAACGTAGCTCCCGCTCCGTTCAGGGTGGTCTGGGCCATCGCCGGTACAGCCAGAAGCGCGCACACCAACAGCAGCACAGTTCTCCGCATTAAGAATTTTCTCCTTGAAAATATCTTCTAGGTTCTAACGGCCTCGTGTTAAAGGACGGTTACAAACCAATGAATTTCTGATGAATGGAATCGCTTCTCGAGGAAGAATTTTGAGGAAGGTCTTGAGTGGCGCAGCGCTTCAGCGCTGCGATATACACTTGTTTCTTGATTCGGGCTTTAGCTCCCGCCTAATGCGCGCTCTCCAACCGCGCAATCTCCCGCGGGAAAAGCGTGTTCCCCGGAAACTGCGCCTTCAACGAAGCAAGCATCGCCAGCGCTCGCGTCTTATCTTTATCCCGCACATAAGCGATCGCCAGCAGAATCCGCGCAAAGGGCGCCAGATATCTTCCATGCTGCGCCGTCAACTGCAGGTCAGCGATCCCGCCCTGTTTATCCGCCGGTAATCCGCCCATCCGCATTAGCCAGCGCACCGGCGCCGCCATGCTGCCAATAATGTACTTGCTGAATCCCGTGGCCAGCTGCGCGTCGTAGCAATTCGAACAAACCGCCAGCAATTGCTGCGCCCAGGTGGACGCCTCTTTCGTATAATGCAGCGAAGCCAGATTTCGTTTTTCAATCAGTGCTGCATAGTCGGCCTGCAATCCCGAAGACAGCGTTAGGGCAAACAAAGCATCCTGATCCTTCACGTCTTTGCTCAAGCGCGCGTGTGCCAGAGCTTCCGCACGGTTGATTGCAGCCTCAAACCGATCATGCAATACCGGATCCGGAGTCAGCTTCGATCGCGTCGTGAAGGAATCGTCGTTCTCGTAAAACTGTCCTTCCAGAACGCCGAGCCGATTGAACTCAGAGAACAGAAATCCCGCGGCCTCGCTCACCGGCCCTACCGGATCATCCGGATGCTGCTGCTCCCACGCCGAAAAATCCTTCTGCGCCCCGGTAAAATCAAGATTGTAGAGCCCGAGAAAGCCCCGCTCCAGCGCCGTGCTGGCAATCGCGTCTGGCTCCGCCGTAGCGCTCAGCGCCAAACTCAGCCACAAGGCTGCTACCATACCAATGATTACAGTCTTGCGAAATTGATCTCTTTTCCCCATGACCCACTTTGAGCGCGCCCGCCAGGATTCGTTTCCGCGGAAGCGCAGTCTCTCTTGTCGCACCTTTCTTCGATGCTGGCAAGTACTCTTATGTCCACCGCATACTGTATTTATAGTAACCCTCTACACTCTATCCGACTCAGCCGAGGGCTCTATTTCGCCGGAATCATTAATCCGCAGCATCCCGCCCGCACCCCAACAACCGCCCGCGCCATGGAAGCGCAACGCTTCAGCGTCGCGTAAAACCCCTTCCACTGGTTCGCGCTTTAGCCCCCGTGGTCGTACTTTCCCTCAATCTCTCAGGACGAAACTTTCATGACCGACACTCTTCTCGCCCCCGGATGGCCCGGCATCCCTCCGCGCTGGACCTCCAGCGCTAAAACTGGCGTCGGGACCGCCTTAAATCAACATAGCAAAGTGTGGTTCACCATAAGTCACGGAATTGTCAACGAAGTGTATTTTCCCCGCGTCGATCAGGCTTGCACGCGCGACCTGGGCTTCCTGGTCACCAACGGACGCGATTACTTCTCCGAAGAAAAGCGTCACTGCACCTTCCAGAACAAACCGTTCGAACCTGGCGTTCCCGCCTTCGAACTCGTCAATACAGAAATCAACGGATACTACCGCATTTATAAAGAAATTCTCACCGACCCTTACCGCAACGTACTTCTGCAGAAAATTCGCTTCGAACCGCTTCAAGGCCAACTCTCCGACTATCGCCTCTACTCCCTGCTCTCACCCCATCTCGCCAATTGCGGTGCCGCCAATACGGCGTGGGTCGGCGATTACAAGGGCGTCTCCATGTTCCTTGCCCAACACGATGGCACCGCGCTCGCCTTCGCCTGTTCCGTTCCGTGGAAGAAAATGTCTGTCGGGTTCGTCGGCTCCTCCGACGGTTGGCAGGATATTTCCGCTCACTTCCAGATGCAATGGGAATACCCGCGCGCCGAAAATGGCAACGTCGCCTGCACCGGCGAAATCGACCTCGCCGCCTGCAACGGAGAATTCATCCTCGCCCTCGGCTTCGGCTCCATCGTCACGGAAGCCGGACAACAAATCCGCTCCACTTTATTAGAGGATTACGGCGAGCTTCGCCAGCATTACGTCTTCCACTGGAAAAATTGGCAGAATACATTGATCAAGCTCGATGAACCAGAGCGCGCAAACGATCTCTACCGCGCCTCCACTGCGGCCCTGCGCACGCACGAGTCCAAAGATTTTCTCGGCGGCATCATCGCCAGCCTCTCCATCCCCTGGGGCTTCAGCAAAGGCGACGAAGATCTCGGCGGATATCACCTGGTTTGGCCTCGCGACCTGGTCGAAACTGCCGGAGCTCTGCTCGCCGCCGGCGCCGTAAACGATGCCCTGCGAGTGCTCCGCTATCTCGAAGCCACGCAGGAAGCCGCCGGCAACTGGGCGCAAAATCTCTGGCTCGACGGCCGCCCCTACTGGAACGGCATCCAGATGGATGAAACCGCCTTCCCCATCCTCCTGCTCGACCTTCTCCGCCGCGAGGCCCCGAAACAACTAGGCAAGCTCGACCGCTGGTGGCCGATGGTCCGCAAAGCCGCAAGTTTCATCGTGCGCAACGGCCCGGTCACGCAGCAGGATCGCTGGGAAGAAGATGGTGGTTATTCTCCGTTCACACTTGCCGCGGAAATTTCCTCGCTCCTCGCCGCCGCCGACATCGCCGAACTCATCGGCCACAGCGACATTGCCTCCACACTGCGCGATCACGCCGACGCCTGGAACGACAATATCGAACGCTGGGTCTACGCCACCGGCGGCGATCTCGCCCAGCAAATCGGCGTCGAAGGCTACTACGTTCGCATCGCCCCGCCCATCACCGATGCCGCGGCTTCACCCACGCAAGGCTTCGTTCCCATCAAGAACCGTCCTCCCGGCCAGGGCATGGAGCGCGCCTTCCGTATTGTCAGTCCCGATTCCCTCGCTCTGGTCCGCTTCGGATTGCGCGCCCCGGATGACCCTCGCATTCTGAACACAGTCCGCGTCATCGACGCTCTTCTCCGCGTGCAGCTTCCCCAAGGCCCTTGCTGGTATCGCTACAACGGCGATGGATACGGCGAGCATAAAGACGGCTCACCCTTCGACGGCACTGGCATCGGCCGCCCCTGGCCGCTGCTCGCCGGCGAACGCGCCCACTACGAACTCGCCGCCGGACGCCCCAAAGAAGCCGAAGCTTTACTAACGGTGATGGAAAACTCCACCACCGGCCACAGCCGCCTGCTTCCCGAGCAAGTTTGGGACGCCGCCGATATCCCTGCACGCGAACTCCTGCGCGGCAAGCCCAGCGGCTCCGCCTGCCCTCTGGTCTGGGCTCATTCCGAATACATCAAGCTTCGTCGCTCCCTGCGTGACCGCAAAATTTTCGATCAGGCTCCGCAAACCGTGCAACGCTATCAGGTCGAAAAACCAATCCGCCAGATCTTTGGCTGGAGGTTCAATAACAAAACTCGCTCCGTCCCCCGCTTTAAAAAACTTCGCCTCGTCCTCATGACTCCCGCGATTGTGCGCTGGAGCATCGACAACTGGAAGACTTCGCAAGACACTCCCACCCGCGACACCGGCCTTGACACCTACATCCTCGACCTGCCCACCGCCTCACTCCCAGTCGGCGCGCAAGTCGTCTTCACCTTCTACTGGCCGCAAGAAAACCGCTGGGAAGGCAAAAACTACGTCGTAGTCGTGGAATAAACCGGGCGGCGAATTAAGCTGCGGCTACCGGCGCAGTTAATGTGGGGACAGCCGCCCTCGGCTGTCCGCCGGGCGCAGCCCGGTGCGGTTGGTGTGGGACGGACACTCCTGTCCGTCTGCTGGTAGTTTGAAAAAAGATTTGTATCAGGGCATGCCTTCAGGCATGCCATCGAATGTGAGGCTCGGAACCGGCTTGCTGCTAGGCTCGTAAGCCAACTTCACCCCTCGGCCCGCGGCTCCGAATAAATAATCTCCACCACCGTGCAATCGTCATTCAACGGATTCCCCGCACAAAACTCCGATACCGCCGAAAAAATTCCCTCCAGCGTCGGAGCCTTCGCCGCCGCCGCCTCCAGGCGCGAGTCTTCAAAGAAATCGCCCATGGCATTCTCCGCTTCGGTCACGCCGTCGGTCACCAGAATAAAACGGTCGCCAGAATTCAACTGGCACCGCGCGCTCTCGTATGTCGCATCCGCCAGCAATCCCACCGGAACATTCCCATGCGGAGGCCGCATCACTTCCCCGCGGCAAACCAGCAACGGCTGCACGTGCCCGCAATTCACATATTCCAGATCGCCATCCCGCCGCAGCCGCGCCAGCAGCACGGTTGCATATTTTTCTCCTACCAGCTTCTCGGTGAAGAAACGGTTCACCGCCGTCACTACATCCAGCAAGGGCATGCCGGTGCTCAAGTGCGAATAAATCATTCCCTGCAAAGTCGAAGCCAGCAGCGCCGCCGAAACTCCCTTGCCGCTCACATCCGCCAGCACTACAGCCAGACCTTCCTTGGTATTCACCGCGTCAAAAAAGTCTCCACCAATTTCCTTACAAGAAAGATTCTTCCCGCGCAATTTCGCGAACGGCACTTCCGGAATCTTCACCTGCATCAGGCGCTGCTGAATGCTCGCCGCAATCGTCAACTCCTGCTGGTACCGCCTCGACTCTTCCTCCGCCTGTACCAAACGCGCATTTTCGATTAACGATCCCGCTTCTGTCGCGATCGCTCGCAAAATATCGTGGCCCACGCCGGAAAATTCCCGGGACGCAAACCGCGAATCCACATACAAAACTCCCGCCACCTCGGAAGCCACGTTTGGTGCTGGCGTCTGCTGGTCGCGCGTAGCCTGCACCTGCCGTTTGCGCAGCGGAATGCAAATCACCGTGCGAAGATCGTAAGCCACAATACTTTGCCGTGCCGCCAGGTCCGCCGAACTCCCCGTGTCGGTCAGCAAAAATTCCGAGTTCGACCGCAGCGATTCATCCAGCGCGGAATGCGAGATCGTTTTGTCATCCAGCAGCGCCTCGCCTTTATTATTTCTTCCCGCCGCCAGCCGCAGATTCCCCTCATCATCTTTCAGGAATACATATCCCCGCTCGGCCCGCGTCAGCCGCAGCGTTACCTCCAGCATCGTCATCAGAATTTCATCCAGCACGCCGGCCGTATTTAATTTGCGCGCCGCTTCAAGAAACAGCGTCAACTTTTCCAGGTCAGTGGCTTCCTGCGAAATCTGTATCCCGGAAATCTGGCTGAGAAATTCTCGCGCAGTATTCGATGTCCCATGCGCCGGATTGAAAATCAAGTAAGTCGAATCCCGCGCCCCAAATTCCAGCCGGTCATTGCGCTCGAGTTTCTGCCGCTGCACCCGCTCCCCGTTAACGAACGTCCCATGCTTGCTGCCCTGGTCGACCAGGAAGAATCCTTCCTCCTCCAGCACAATCAGCGCATGATCGCGCGACACCCGCGGATCCGCTATCACCAGGTCCTTGTCCACCTTCCGCCCCACACTGAACGGAGTTCGGTTGAGCACAATATTCTTCTGCTCGTTCCCCTGCACCAGCACAAGCGCCGGAAACACTCCCGACCCCGACGACTGCGGACGCCCTATCGCATTAAGAACCATGAGATCTCAAACGGGTGCCCCATCCTTAGTCTCTGCGCACTTTGCAGAGACAGGGTGGGGATTTCCCCAACCTTCAAACCAATGCTATGCCGATTAAGATAATGACAGGAATCATACCCCGCCGGGAAGGGCCTTCGCAGCAACTCACCAGATACCGGACCAATTCTCCACTCAATAGCCTCAAAGGCGGACAAAATCGCTTGACGCTTCCGTTCCCATCCCAACACCCTGCCGCCACAGCGCAACCCCTGCCAGAGCGTAGATCCCCATTGCGATCAGCAACAACGCGCGCATGCCAAACACCAGAGACAGGTTTTCCATCAAACCTCCGGCGACCGCGCCCAAAAGATTCGCTCCCAAGGCCGCACTCTGCGACTCTACCCTCCGAAATTGCGATGCAAACAATATGCCGGCGAACACCACAGGAATCGAGAAAATCCCCACCGCCACCGTCCCCACCACCGCCGGAGATCCTCCAACTCGTTCAAATGGAAACCAGAACGCCAGCGCCAGCCCAGCCAACAATGCCGCCACATTCCATGCCGATGAAACAGGCTTGTTGCTAATTTCCACGATGGCATTCGCCAGCAGCAGCGCCGCCAGCATTGCCGAAATCACGATCCCGTTCACCTGCCACGTGGTACCGAAGAACAGCGCCAACCGGCTGATCACCTGGGTCTCGAGCAACAGAAAGCCCGCTCCCATCCAGAAGTAAAATAATTGCGGCCGCCGCGGCGCATCCCCGGAAATCCGCCAATAAAGCCCCAGAGCCAACAGCACGATGATCGCGGAGATCGACCAGTAAGGCCGCGGGATTGTCTTATCGCGCTGGTACAAGTATGGCCAGTCGTCGGTCGTAACCGGCACATCGCCGCCTCCGCTATCGACAGGATTCCGCGCCACGAAATCGGCCAGCTGCGGATCGCTGCTCAACGCTTCCTCCACGCGATTCGAAGCAGAAATCACGAAACAACGCGCTCGCGCCGTGTAACTCGAATCCGCATTGAAGACCACCGGCTCTTTGCCAAACGTGGAAGCCAGCATCTCTTTCAGCCTTCGCGCCATCCATGGCCGGCGTACTTCAAATTTCACAAAAATAATTCCGTCCGGTTTCAAGTGCGCCTTCGCTTCGCGAAAAGATTCCTCGGTATACACAAAGTTATCGATCCGCATGTTGGCGTAATCGGAAAGTTGCGTGTGCGAATCGAGCAATCCGAAAAGGATTAGATCGTACTGTTTCTTGCTGCGCTTCAGGAACGCCCGCGCATCGGTCAAATGCACCGAGACTCGCGGAGAATCATAGGGATGCTCCGGATGCTCCTTCCTTCCAATTTCCAGAATGGCCGGATCGATTTCCACCGCGTCGACCAGCGAACTATCGTGCCGCAAAGCCGCAGCAACGTCGTTGCCCGTGCCCGAGCCAACAATCATCACCGCTGGCTCCGGCTCCGCAAAACGAAACGGCACGTTATACGGATTCTCGTCGAGCGGCTCGGTTAACGCCTTCGGGTGGCGGGACAGAAAGTCGCTGGTCAGGTTCACGATAAATTGATATCCAATATGATTCACCCGCACCAACCCGCCCGCCATCTCCCCATTCGAGGCGTAAATCCGGGTGAAGGTAATTTCCTGGTAAGGCGTCCATAAACTGTAGTGATCGCGATCGGAAGGTTCGTGCAATAGCAGCACCAGCGGAATCAGCAGGCACGCCAGCAAAATCCGCCGTTCGATATTTCTCTGCAGAGCCGCAAAGCCCAGCAGCACAATCCCCATCCAGACCCACGGTGGAAGCATCAGCCGGCTGGCCCCGAGAAATGCCAGAATGCCCGCCAGACTCGCGGCCAGATTCAATGAGTATGCGGTCAAAGGCTTCGGAGTCAGGTTCATCTGGCGGCCCACTTCCTGCCCCAAAGGCACGAACACCCACACCACCAACAAAAACAGCACAGCCGAAAGCGCCGCCGCCGTTAAAAATCCCAGCACATTGCCGGAAGCGCTTGTGTCCCAGATGCTCATGTCGGACCCGGCGCCCAGATTTTGCGACAAATTTTCCAGCACGCGTCCCGCATACCAGGGCATCCGAACCACGAGCAGCAAGCCGAACAGCGCTGTGACCGCCGTATTCCACCGATTCGGCTTGCGCACCAGCGCGCATCCCACTCCGAAGCCCAGAAAGCACAGCAGCAAAGCCAGATTCTTGAAATAGGCAAAAATGCGCACTTCCACCGCGATCCAGCGAATGAACGCCAGTTCGGCGAACAAGACAAGGAAGCTGGCGAGCAACAGCCGCCATACGCTGCGCTGCGATTCGTCTTCCGGCGGCGCAATCGAGAAATCGCGCTTGCGCCGTTCGCGAATAGCAAACACCAGCCGCACCGTCACCAGAATTACGACAGCCAGAACGTATGGAGTGGTTCTAGAATTCATACGCGCAGGATTATCACACAGTTTGAACTGACAAGATCGATCAAGCTGGATCGCTCGTCAACTCGCTTCCGCGAATTACCACTCCGCCCTTCGACTCGGCTCCACTTTTATTCACGCAGAAGAAAATCAGTGCGAACATCCACACCGGCAACGCAAACGTAGCCAGGAACGGCCATTTCCACCGCTCCATCGCCCAGGCCCGCGTTCCCACCAGATAGATCGCACTCAGGCTCAAGCTCGCTGCCCACTCCCAACCCACCACTAAAACGCCCACCAGATACGCGAACCGCCGGACCCTTGACTGCGACAAAAATATCGCCCGGTCCCGTACCAGCACAAGAATAGCCGGCACAAGCAGCACCTGGTTATATGGCGCATACATCGGCACAACCAACACCGTCAATGCCATGACCAGCGCCATCGCTTCGCCAACCTCCGCCGCATCCCCAGGCTTGCGGCGAACTTTCCAGAGAAAAAAAGCACAGCCGATCACCGCCGCTGCCGCCAAAATCTTGCCCGCAAACCCCCACGGCACAAGTTGATCCAGCACTGACTGGTTCTGCGTATAACGGTGATACTGCCCAAGTGCAGCCGTAAACTTCCCTAACCACCCCGGCAGAACAATCTCTGCTCCGCCCAGCAACACCACCATTACCAATCCAAAGCCAAACACCAACCTTCGCCGCGCTCTCCAGTCACTTACCGCCCACACCAGCAGCCACCCCACAAAAAGCCACGCCAGTTGCGGTTTGATTGTCGCCAAGGCCAACAACGCTCCCCCGCAAAACAAATATCCACTCGCTATGCACGCTGCCGCTGCCGCCAGCAACCCGGCCACCAGCAGACTCAATTGCTGCAGCTTGATTCCCTGCACCCCGGGAACGCTTCCCAGCGTCAGTGCCATCGCCGCGGCCATCGCCAGCCATGGCAACTTCCATCGCAGCGCTTTCAGCCACAACCAAACACTCCCCGCCGTCACCACCAGCAACAGCCAATGAAAAAATATCTGCACCTCGTGGAACGGCAGCCCAATCAGCGGAGCCAGCACAAACGCTACGTACACGGGATAAGCAAATCCCTGCCGATCCTTCGGATCATCCGCCCGCGCTGGATCCAGCGCCCGCCCGTAATATCCCTTCTCTATTTCAATCGTGACGTCGTCACTATAAGGATTGCGCCCGTGCAACAACAGTTCGCGCGCGCCCAGCCAGCGCGGATACAGATCCGAAAGATTTCCCCGCGGCCTGTGGTGCGCCGCCGCATCCGCCACTTGGTAGCTCACCAGAATCCGGTCCACGTAGAACCACATGCTCGCGGCCGCCAGCGCTGCCACAAGAAAAAACCCAACGAGTTTCCCGCCGCTACGCAAATGAAATGAACCGGAGTCTTTCCAGGCGCTCAAACCAACCGCCCCATGTTACAACTGGTGGACAATTTCTCTCTTCCATCTCTATGCGGAACCGAATCGTCGTCGCGGCGCTCATCGGCCTGGCCACCGGCACATACTGCACATTCTGGCTAACCCGCCTTCACATCGGCGCCGGTGATTTCACCTGGGCCATCTGGGCAGCGCGCGACGTGCTCGCTCATCGCAATCCCTACGCCCGCCCCATGCAGCTCTATCCGCTTACCGCCAGTATCTTTGGATTTCCCTTCTTGCGCATGCGCCCCGAACTTGCCGGCGGCATTTTCTACGGAATCAGTTCCGCTCTCATGGCATTCGGCCTGACTCGCCACGGCTACCGCCGCCTCTTCGTATTCCTCGCCTACCCGTACTGGGCCGGTCTCATCACCGCGCAATGGACACCTCTCATCGTTGCCTCCGCCTTTCTTCCGCCGTTATTACCCGCCACTCTCGCCAAGCCGCAGATCGGACTTCCCGTATTCCTCACGCGATTTTCCCGGCGCGGCCTCTTCGCCTGCCTCATCGTCATTGCACTTAGCTTTCTATTTCTGCCGAACTGGCCCTGGCTATGGGTGGGTAGCTTTCATCAATATGCGCGATTTTTTCCCTTGCTCGTCCTCCCCGGTCCGTTGCTCGCCTTGGCTCTGTTCCGTTACCGCTCTAACGACGC
>JBAVGI010000046.1:0-44540 GCA_049684755.1 Candidatus Sulfotelmatobacter sp. | reverse complement strand
GTCAAGAACAGCGATCCTTTTTCCTGCAGTTTCATAAGATCAAACGGTGGCACGTAACCACTGGATTGACCGTAGATCACAAGATATCCGCCGGGAGCCAGACTGTCGAGGCTTGCCTCAAACATGTCTTTACCAACTCCGTCGTATACTACGCTGACTCCGCGGCCTCCTGTAATTCGCCGCGCTTCCTTGGCGACATCGGTCTGCACTGAAATGATAACCTCGTCCGCGCCAGCTTCTTTTACAAACGCGGATTTTGCCTCACTCGATGTGACTCCAATCACCTTTCCTGCGCGGATCTGCCATCTGGCACAGCAACAGGCCGATGCCTCCGGCCGCAGCGTGAATCAAGCACCAGTCTCCAGATTTTATAGGGTAGGCGAAATGAGTGAAGGCATAAGCCAAAAATCCCTGATTCATACCCGCCGCTGCCTGGTCCACAGAAATCCCTTCGGGTACGCGGCTGAGCCATGCGGCCGGAGCTAGCGCATGTGTCGCATAGGAATTTCCGACGAAGACAACGCGATCTCCCACCTTAGCATTATTAACATCGGCACCAAGCGACTCCACGATTCCAACTCCCTGGGTTCCGAGTGTTGCAGGAAGTTCAGGCTCGTTTGGATTGGCACGACGGTAGAAGCCTTGGCCGACAAGCTCTCCGCGGCGCTTTTGGACATCGAGAAAGTTGACGCTGGCAGCCTCCACCCGCACCAAGACTTGTCCCTGGCCAGGAGTCGGAGTGTGCAATTCTTCCAGCTTCATGACCTCCGGGCCGCCATAGGAATGAATGCGAATAGCGCGCATCGAATTTCGCCTGCCCTCGGACTCTTTCAGAACCGCCTTGGTGATTGACTACTTCGTCTCATGGCCCGCGCTCAATAGATTCACATACAGCCTCACTGCACCCGGCACTCCCGCCGGCAATTGCCGGAAGAACGCATAGCCCGTGTAGATATAAATTCCTTTTCCATATTGTGCCTGCAGCAGGCCACCCTTTTGTGGCTCTTCACCCGGATCATGACAGGCCAATAATGGCTTGAAATGATCATCCCACTTGTCCATGAAGTACAGGCCGCGCTCTTGTACCCATCCATCGAAGTCTCGAGCCGTGATCGTGTTCGGATAATGGAAAACTTCATCTTCGGGCGCCAGGATATCCACCGGCGCTTCCTCTACCGAAACCCGCGCCCGGCTGAGCTCCGCGGAATATGGAGTGAAATGTCCGCTGTTGAAATCCGCCACGCCGCTGTTGTATTGCACGACCAGCGTTCCGCCCGCAGCGACAAAATCCAGGAGCTTCTTATTATTCTCTGCGACTTCTTTCTGAGTGTCGTAGGCGCGAATCCCCAGCACGATCGTTCCGTAGCTGCTTAAATCTTCGCTGGTCAATTTCTCCGGCGAGATCAAACTCACATTCATCCCCAGTTGTTGCAGCACGGTAGGAATGTCATCTCCCGCCCCCATAACATAACCGATCTTCAAATTGTGCGGGACTTGCACGTCAACGATGCTCACGCGCTGCAACGCGGGCTGATAATAATAAAAGCTGCCTAAGTCCTCGCGCGTTACCAGCGTATAGCCTTCGCTGAACTTTTTACCTTCCGCATCCAGCGTGGCGCGCACCTGGTCTCGCCCCTCCTGCAAGCCGGCAGGAAAAACTTTGAACGGAAAATCCTGCTTCTCTCCGCGCCGCGTAAACTTCACGTCCAACTGCGCGGGTTCGGACCGCCAACCTTGAGGTAACTCCAGCCGCAACACACCTGGCATTTCGCGATTCAGATTGCTGGTCACCCCCACAGTAACCGTGGAACTCGCGCCGTTGTGAGTCGAGATCACGTGCGTTCCAGGCTCCAAAGCAACTGAAAATGCCGGAACCACCGCCACAGGACGCGCTCGTTCCTTCCCTTCATCGTCCACAAATGCGGCTACGACCGCAGCTCCGATAGCACCTTTTCCTGGCTCACCTCCTGTTCCAGCAATGGAATACTCAACCCGCGCCCGCAGCACTGGAGGCGGGAAGGGAAGCGTGGCGTATTTCTCGTTGTCGATATGATTGATGCTGTCGGTAAACGGATTATCCCTATGCCAGTACGGACGAGTGTAGGCGGCGTCATCCGGAACTTTCAAGCGAAAGACTGCGTGTACGCTATCTCCGGGTTTGATCACAACCTGTTTCGTCTTATCGGAAATTGTGCTCCAGCCCTCCGGCACTTCCAGTTTCAATCCGTCGAGCAGAAGCCTGTCCTTTGATCCATTATGAAAATCCACTGCAACCATGAAATCCTGTCCCGGCGAAACTGTCGTTCTCGCGTCCGACTCTTTCAGCAAAACTTTCTCCGGTTCCGCTCGCGAGACTACCGTTGCCACCAGATTCACGTTCAATGCATCGTTCAGCGCGGCCTGCGCCTGTTCCGTCTTTTCTTCGAGCCGAGCACTCAGATCAGCCTTCGCGGCCGCACTTAGGCTGGATTTCCCAATGTCTTCTGTAAGGTGTTCAAACTCCGCGATCACCCTGGTTAGCGGCGCAACCGCAGCCGACGAATCGTTGCGGTTCGCATCGGCGCTGGCTGAGGAGATCTCACCCGCAATCTTTTCCAATTCTTGCCGCAGTCGCGGAACCTTCGATTCCTCGGTCCCCAAACGCGTTGCTAGTCCGGGCAAACTGCTATCGATCCCATCGAAAAAATCTTTTTCATGCCCGTCTTTATCGAGTTTCGCGGGTACGATCGAATCCACCAGCTTGTAGAACGTAAACCGGTCCCCCGGTTCTACCGTCCAGCTTCCGGAACCCTGCGAGAGCTGATGCCGCAATCCTTCCATCGCGAACTGTACGTATGACATGCCCAAGTCAGGGTCCGCCTTACCGGTGTTCAACTTCACCGTCCAGTTCGCATCCGGACAGGTCATCGCGCCAAACCCGCACACATTGCCGATGTAAAGCTTCTTGGCTTGCCAGGGCAGCAATCCTTGCGCAATCTGCTCGGGAAAGCGTTTTGGGTCTGCGGCTGCGCGGAATGCCTCTTGAGTCAGGATGCTCGATGCCTGATGGTGCCCGTGCCCATCGCGCGGCGTTCCGGAAAATCGCGCTACTAGCACATCCGGGCGAAACGTTCTGATCACGCGCACCATGTCGCCGAGTGCAATATCGTGCCCTCTCCACTTCGAGAAAGTTTCTTCCGCACTTTTCGAAAAGCCAAAATCGGCTACCCGCGAAAAACGCTCCTGCACCCCGTAATACTCATCCGCAGCCAGCAGCTCGAGCGTACGCAGCACGCCCAGCACATCCGACAGATTACTGCCGATTTTGTTCTGGCCGCCTTCGCCGCGATTCAGAGTCATCAATAGCACGCTGTCTCCCTGGCCGCGCGATTCCAGCGTCAGCATCCCGCCATCTTCATCGTCAGGATGCGCCACGGTCTGCATCACCTGCGCAGTCGTGCCCAGTCGCCGCAGCATCAACCGCAAGCCAAGGGTGCCTCGATCTTGCGGAAGCTCGGGTGGGGTTCCTTGATAAGGAAGTTGGGGAAAATCCGTTACCAACCATCGTTGATTTTCGGCGGCCTGCGCGGCAGCCGAAGAGTGCGCGGTTTCTCCTATCTCCTGCGGTGCGGCCAGCAGTAAGGGACAGGCCAAAAGAAGTAACAAGAATGAACTCTGGATTGTGGCAGCTTTCAGGAAGTACCGGAAGAGCCGCTGCAAGCGGCCGGCGAGTTGGTCAAGTTCCAAATATTTCACCCTACAAGGATGGGGCCTAACCCCGCTTGGACGCAAATTCTTTCCCGTTTCTACGCTGCATAATCTACGCGGCACCCACGCGCACCCGCAGCGTTCGCGGTATAAAGATGTAGGTCAACCCCGCTCCAATCAGCAAAATCCCCGCGATGATGTACAAAGCCGCCGACGGATCGGAGGAAAAATGTTTCGCCCACACCGGAATGTTTGGTCCGAAATAACCGCCGAGATTGCCCACCGAATTCACGATGCCAATCCCGGCTGCCGCCGCCGTCCCCGCCAAGAATGCAGATGGCAGCGGCCAGAACAATGGCATGGATCCGATCACCCCCAGCGTTCCGACGGAGAGAAAAATGATCGCCAGCACCGGGTTCGAAGCAAAAACTCCGCTCAAAACCAAACCCGCGGCTCCCGCCACTACGTTTGCCACATAATGCAACCGCCGCTCCCCAGTTTTGTCGGAACGGTTACTGAGAAGAATCATCCCGATCACAGATACTCCGTACGGTATCGCGGTAATCAGGCCAACCCTCAGATAGCCCTTCACACCAAACTCCTTCACAATCGTCGGCAGCCAGAACGCGATGCCGTACAAGCCGATCATCAAAGTGAAATAGATGGCGCATAGCACCCAGACTTTTCCGCTTCGGAACGCATCGATCAGCTTGTGCTCAGTCTTATGTTTGTCCTCCGCTTCAAGTTTTTCTTCCAGCAATGTCTTCTCTTCAGGCGTAAGCCATTTCGCTTCCGCAATGCTGCTGTCCAGATAAAAGATCACCAGAAAGCCGACGAGAACGGAAGGAATGCCTTCTGCCAAGAAAAGCCATTGCCATCCCGCTAAATTCATGGCGCCGGAAAACCTATCCATAATCCAGCCAGATATAGGATTACCAATCACTCCAGACGCCGCGATCGCAGCAACAAACCAGGCAGTTCGCGTGGAGCGCAGACTCGAGGGGTACCACAGGGTCAGATAAAAAATCACGCCCGGGAAAAACCCGGCTTCGGCCAAGCCCAGCAGAAAGCGCACGGCGTAAAACGACCGTTCACTTCTTACAAAGATCATGCACGCGGAAATCACTCCCCAAGAAATCATGATCCTGGCAATCCACCTGCGTGCGCCGAATTTCTTCAACAGCACGTTGCTGGGCACTTCGAAAAAGAAATAGCCAATGAAGAAAATGCCGGCGCCGCCAGCGAATACCGCATCGCTCATCGCCAGATCTTTCATCATCTGCAGCTTCGCAAATCCCAGGTTCACCCGATCGAGATACGCGAGGATGTAGCAGAGGAAAAGGAACGGTACGATGCGAACGTCGACTTTGCGATACGCTCTTGCTTCGAGACTATCCGCCGGCGCCATAGCCTTTTCTTTTTTCCTTTAGTTGAAACCATGCTGACAAACTGAAAGCCGACAATCAGAAGCCAAAAAACTAAGATCGCCTTACTGCCCTCGTCCTTCCTTCAGCGTTTCCTGACAAGTGCTGGCGGCTGTGAGCACGTCGTCAAACGCCGTTTCTTTCCGCAAGCTCTTCAACAACGGATCTTCCAATAACGCGGAATAGGCGCAGTAATTCTGTTGCACCGCTGCCTTCAACAAGCGCAACGCGGCATCTTTCTGTCCGCAGTACGCCATCAACGCGCCTACGTGGTACCAAGCCTCCGGGTCGGGTTCCGTCATCACCGACGCTTCTTCCTCGCGGACAATTCGATCCATATCGGCCG
This sequence comes from Candidatus Sulfotelmatobacter sp., assembly GCA_049684755.1. Lineage (GTDB taxonomy): Bacteria > Acidobacteriota > Terriglobia > Terriglobales > Acidobacteriaceae > Sulfotelmatobacter. The sequence continues at coordinate 39,083 of JBAVGI010000046.1, read as the reverse complement.
GCTTCTGCGCCTGGGTGCAGGCCACCAGCAAATCGCGATGATAGATCGGAGCTTTGGCCACACTCTTTACCGCCTCGCGCGCCAGTGCCACGTTGCCGGCAGTCAAATAAACATAGGGCGTTGCCCATGCCGCCCATTCGGAACCCGCGTCTAGATGGATAAAGTCCATGGCCCGATCCGTCTGTCCCAATGCCATAAATACCCAGGCACAGGAGCGGAAAGTGAAGTTTCCCGGATCGAGCGATCGCGCAGCATTGCACTCCTGGGCCGCCTTTTCCTGCATCCCCGCGTAACGCAGCACATAACTCAAAGCGAAGTGGGCGTCAGCACTCTGCGGCCTGCGCCGCACCAGGTCCGTGGCGGCGTCATAGGCGCGGCCCAATTCGCCCCGCTCCACACGGTTCACGATCAGATTGCTGGCCGCTTCCACCAGGTTCGGATCCAGCGAGAGCGCTCGCTCATATGCGGCATTCGACCGCTGGAACATAGCCTCGCCGCCGCCTCCATAGATCGAATCAAAGTAATAGCGTTGGCCCAATGCCTCCCACGCGGGCGCATAGTTGCGATCTTCGCCCACCACATGTTCCAGAACCGCAATCGCATCCTTGTTCGGGCCGGGATCATGCGGTAGAGCGAGACTATGCAGATAAAGGTCGTACGCTTCCTGGCTCTGCGGGCGTGATGCCGTGCTCAACGTTCCCGCGGCTACACCCAAAGCCGGTAACAATCCCTGCTGCACCTGCGTGCTCAATTGCGACTGCAAAGAAATCAAATCATTCACGGACGCTGTCGCGCTGCCTTGCCAGAGCAGACGGTCGTTGGGTACGTCAATCGCCTCCAGGGTCACGTTTAATTTCTCGCCCTGGCGCATAAAATGCCCCATCAGCAGCCGGCCTACGTGCAGTTGCAATCCCACCTTGTGCGGATCCAGATCTGGTTCCACATACCTGCGCGTAACCGACGAAGGCCGCACCTCCAGCGAACGCGAATAACTTAATACGCTGGTGAGTTCGTCGGCCAGCGCGAAGCGTAGATAGTCCACGCTGACGTCGCCGTTCATGTTCTGCAGTGGCAATACGGCAATCGCATTCCGTTCCTCAGCGCTGGCCACTTCGCGATGCTTCCACCAGTACGCTCCCACCGCAGCCAACACTGTGGCCAACATGGCCAGACTTCCCAACAACAACCAGAGAACCCATCGACTTCCGGGTCGGCCGAAGGTCTTGCTTGCAACCCTGAGCCGCGCGGTTTGTAACCCGCTTCGCACCTGCCCCGATTCATTTTCGCGCTTCAGTTGCTGCAGGTCCGCCTTCATCTGCGTGGCGCTCTGGTAGCGGTCCTTGCGGTCCTTCTCCATCGCCTTGCCGATGATGCCTTCCAGCTCCACCGGCACTTTTGGATTCAATTCTCCTGGTGGAATCGGCCTGTCGTGCAAAACCGCATCCAGCGTCATTAAGGAGTTTTTGCCGGTGAAGGGCTTTTTCCCAGTGGACATCTCATACATGACCACGCCAAAGGAAAACAGGTCGCTGCGGAAATCGATATCCTCGCTTCGCGCCTGCTCCGGCGACATATAAACGGCCGTTCCCGGAATTACTCCCACGGCCGTCAAGGAATTGTCGTTCGCGCCTCCATCGCTGTCGGTGCCAACGTTGTGCACTAGCTTGGCCAGGCCAAAATCGAGGACTTTCACCTGACCGTCAGGAGTCAGAAAAATATTTGCCGGCTTGATGTCGCGGTGCACGATTCCCTTGGCGTGAGAAGCGGCCAGCGCGTCTGCCACCTGGATGCTGATGTCGAGCAGCTTCTCCGTTGCCAGCGCATGGCCGGAGATGCATTGCTTCAGGCTTTCGCCCTCCAGCTTCTCCATCACGATGAAGGGGTGTCCCTTATTGTCTTCAATCCCGTGGATCGTGCAGATATTGGGGTGGTTCAGCAATGATGCCGCCCTGGCTTCGCGCTCGAACCGTTCCAGCGATTTGGGGTCGCCGGCAAGATTTTCAGGAATGAACTTCAGCGCAACGTGCCGCCCCAGCTTGAGGTCCTCGGCCTCGTACACCACACCCATGCCACCGCCCCCGAGTTTTCCCAGAATGCGGTAGTGGGATACAGTCTGGCCAATCATGAAAGGGCGTCACTCCCAACGGCGGTAATGTTAGGCTTCGCCGATGATCCCGGTCAACTACAGCCTTTGCGCACGATTAGATGCGGGACGCCGCGCTGATTGTCTGGGAGTTCGACAGGTCCGAACTTCCCAAAGTGACAACCGCCATGACCTTTTGTTTGGCGATGATGTCTCCAGTGCCGACGATGAAGGCTAGTATGAATCCAGCACGAATTGCCGGATTCGATTCCCATGGCGCAGAAAGTTAAGGATTTGCTTGAGCTTGAGAAGGCTATCCGCAGGCGTGCCGCGGAACTGTACTGGCGTGGCGGAGCCGTAGTCGGCCACGACCTCGACAATTGGCGCCAGGCCGAAGCAGAAATTCTGCGCGAAACGGGCGCTCACCTGCCTCGTCCCGCCGTAGTGATCAACCTTGAAGGAGTAGTTTATACCGGAGAATACGACCTGGCCGCGGCCGATGGTTACTTGCCCGGCGAATGGAAACCCGGAGATCGCGTCCGCATTCGCCTGGAAGGCGAAAAGCTTTTTCTTCGCCGGCCCAACGGCCGGGAACTGGAAACCAGCATCATCAAACGAATCGGCTAAAATGAACTAGTCATCCTGAGCGCGTTTAGCGCGAAGGACCTATGCAACTCGCAGCGCCAATTCTTTTTGTCGAGCAAGCTCTTGCCCCAAACTTCTACTGTTCTGAGTACAACCCCGCCGACGCTCCCACCCACTCCATATTCTTGTTGTGGTCCACTCCCATCATCAAGCCGCGGCCCATGCGAATAATCGTCAGCACCGCCTGCAACTTCTCCTGCCATATGTACATCACGCGCACCTCGGCTTTCGTCCCGCCAAACGGGGTTGCAATCACTGGTTCAAAATGCAGACGTTCCTGCAGAATATATTCCCCCCGCTTTTCCACCGGAATCGATGCGATGTCTTGTTTCGTAGGGGCAATCACCACACCCAGCCCCGCGAAAGAATACAAAGGTTTCAACGCGTAATTCTGCAAGTCGTCGGGAATCTGCTCCAGTCGGTCCAAAAACCAGGTCTTCGGCACCGACTGGTGCCGCAAATAAGGAATCGAAAACTTGCTGATCCGAAAATACCAGTTCGGATGCCCGGCCCATTCAACATCCAGATCGTCTCGCCAATCAAAACCTAATTTCAAGTTCTTGCGTTGCAACTCGTCGACGATCGCGCGGTTATAAATCCGCCGGATCGGAACCTGACTGCCTTTGCGCTCGTAATAGAGCTGATTTCCGCGCTGCTTGATCGCGGCTATGTCGACGGTCCTCACTCCCAGCATCTTCTCCGTCATCAGAAAATCCGGCAGAGTTTTCTGCGCTTCGGGATCAATCTCCATCAGGATGACGTTTTCGGGATCGTGATTGCGGACAATCGCAGTCCGCAACAGTTCTCGATAGGAAGCTTCGTTTAGTCCGCTCAAGAAATAATTCAACTCGGAAGCCGGCGGCTGAAAGCTGGGAGCCGACATATCCTTCAGCCCATAAACATCGATGTAGCTTTGCGCCAGCGTGACTTGATACGCATACAGAGAAGGGAAGGCCTGCAATTCTACTAATTTGGGCTGCAACTCTCCGCTGGCATCGCGCACCAATCCGAAATCCACCTGCACAAACAAAGGATGCGGCGGTTCATTCGGAACTTTAAATTCCTCGGGAATGGAAGCATTCGATCTCGCCAGATACTCCGGGCTGTCCACCAGTTGCCGGATGAGGATCTTCCCGTCGTCGGCCATCCGTTGCAAAAGTTGTGCCGGGAAAAAACAGGGAGTCTCCGAGAGACGGAATTTCACATGCGTTCCGCAAGCGTCGTCAACCCGTCGCAAGAATTTCTGATATTTGTCGGGACTGAAACCGGCGTTGAATGTTTTTCGGAGGGAGGGGATCATAGCCAGAAAAGGCAATATAGAAAAATCACTCGAGGATTTCCATTTTCTGAATCAGCCCATCCTCTATCGAGTACACATGCTCCACCATTCGATTGAGGAGTTCCTTTCCCGCCAGATCGCGAACGACTTGGTGAACCTTGACCACCACCCGCCCGGCCGGGTCGGTTGCAAAATTCCTTGGCTCGACATGTGGATCCACTATCTTCCACTGCCGGGTCCAGTACTCACGGACTCCGGCGCGCCCTTGAACTGTGCCGCCTTCCATGCCATTGGGCCACTCCACGTCGGGTTTCATGGTGGCTAGAGCAGCTTCGAGGTTACGAGCGTTGAATGCTCCATACGCCCTTTTCAGCAGCGCCACTTTGGACTCTTCGACCGTCACAGTACAGGCCCTACGCCTCCAGCAAAAACTTTCCATCCCGCATGATCTGCTCGTCGTCCACCCAGATGTTAAACTTCCGCCCCACAACATCAATGTGTGTGGACGAGTCCCACGCCGCTCCCGTGTGCGCCCCGTAAGGATTTCCAAATGCAATATGCACTCCGGGATACTTCTCATCCTGCAGAATCTGCCCAATCACATCCTTGAGATCGATATTGGTGCCAATGGCGAACTCGCCCACGCGGTCGCTATTCTCATCGGTGTGCGTGTACTTCCAGAAATCGTCTTCCAGTTCGCGATTCTCGGAATGCGCCTCGGTGAGGCGGTTTCCCTTCATGCGGACAGTCAGCGGCGTTTCCTGGAGATTTCCAAATTTTGTGCATAAGTAATCCCCAACTACGCCGTCGATTACAAACGTCCCATTCACTTCACCCGGTGTCGTAAAGATTTCACCGCCGGGTAGGTTCCCCCACTTTTCGGCAGTGATAATCCCGCTAGTTTTTAGCCAGCGGTAATTCGGATTCAAATCTGCAATCAGGTCCGTCCCGGCTGCCGTTTTCGCCCGCACTCGCCGCGCCTTGCGCACCATCGCAACCACCTTCGCGCTCAACCGGTCGACCTTCTGGAAATCCGCCCGCATCCCCTCCAGCATGATCTGCCGGTTGATGTTTACCATGTGCGCATGCCGGATCTTTTTTCGATTCACCACATCGGTCATCTGCATGCGCGAGCGCAATTCATTTCGCTGCGCCCACACGGCAAAAATAGAAACCTGACTCGTCTCGAGATCGGCGGCGATTTCCGGTGGCAAATCCTTCAGCGGCCGCTCTGCCACATCCTCCAAAACCCACACCCGATGCGGAGAGCCAAGCTTCTCCAATTCGGCCACGATGGCCGCCGCGATCTCCTGCGTGGCTTCGTCAGTAATAACGCAAACCTTCTCTTCCGGTTGCACGCGCAAACACACATTCACTGCGTTCCGCGCTCCAACGCTATATTCCAGATCGAAAGCAACCGGTGTACGGGTGCCCCATCCTTCTCGCGTCCCTTGCGAGAGAGCCTGCCCTGAGCTCGACGAAGGGGTGGGGATTTTGACTTGCTCTGCAGGAGTACTCATCACCCTACTTTTCTCTCCGAAGTCGTCTCAACTTCATCCAAACCGACTTCGGTCTCTTCAATAATGTAATCGACAACTTTCTTCAAATCTCCAGTTTCCTGGTAAACCCGCAACTGGCGGTCTGCGCCGCTGCCTTCTTCCAGCATAGTGTGGATATAATTCAGCTCCTCGCGTGAATCCAGTTCATCCACCACATCGTCCACAAAATCCAAATATTCGCGGATCAAATCCCGCGCCGGCACTTCCGTCTGCTTGCCGAAATCGATCAGCTTTCCATCCATGCCGTAGCGCGACGCCCGCCACTTGTTCTCCATTATCAGCGCGCGTCGATACAGCCGAAATCCCTGATTCGCTGTATGCAGCTTGTACAGCTTGGCTACCGTCGCCTGGATCAGCGCGGCCAGGGCGATGGTTTCATCGGCGCGCATGGGAATATCACACACGCGAAACTCGATCGTGTTAAAAAACGGATGTGGGCGAATATCCCACCAGATCTTCTTCGCATTATCGATGCAATTCGTCTTGATCAGAAGCTTAATGAAATTGTCGTACTCGCCCCAGCTGGGAAAGTAATCGGGAATATTGGTTCGGGGAAACTTATCGAAAACTTTGCAGCGATAAGATTTCAATCCCGTATTCATTCCCAGCCAGAATGGCGAATTGGTCGATAGCGCGAGCAGGTGCGGCAGAAAATACCGCGCATGATTCATCATGTGAATCGCGGTTTCGCGATCCTCAATCCCGATGTGAACGTGCAGCCCGAAGATTAGATTAGCCCGCGCGACCAACTGCATATCCTCGACGATATTTTTATAACGGTCGTCAGGATTAATATCCTGTGTCCGCCAGTCCGAAAACGGATGCGTAGCCACTGACGCCAGCCGCAATCCATTCTCGCGGGCGAGACGGATAATATCGCGCCGCAGCATCTTTACTTCCGCCTTGGCTTCCTTGATGTTCTTGCAAACCCCGGTGCCCACTTCGACAACCGACTGATGCATCTCCGCTTTCACCCGCTCTTGCAAGATGAGCTGACCCTTCTGCAGGATTTCGGCCTGAATATGCGACCGCAGATCCCGTGTCTCCGGATCGATCGTCTGATATTCCTCTTCAATCCCAATGGTGAAAGTAGGTTTCATTGCAGTACGAAGGAGTCACTCCTCAAGATCTTGTCATGCCGAGCGAAGCGAAGAACCCGCTGTTTGCCCGCAGTTCCCGGTTCTCGGTCCCAGCCCCGAGTCCAAACAGTATAACAACGACGCCAAGAATACCGATCAGAAGCTATGATGCGCCTGGAACCACGACAACCACAGGAAGAAACCTACCAGTACGAGCATCAATGCGCTCAAGCAAATCGAAAGTACAGAAAATAGAGTGCGAATCCAGTGTCCCGGCGAAAATGCAAGGAATAATAAGATGATGGCGATCACCTGTCCGATCAGGATCGCTCCGATGCCCCACACAATAAATATCTCGTTGAGACCGCCAGCCACCGCGCCGATGCCGGTTGCTTTCTGCCTTGAGATGCCCAGGATGGTGTGGCTGAGGCCAACCAGGATTGGAACCCAAGGCGCCCACGCCAGCACCACGCCCCAGAGAAACCGCTTTTTCTTTAGCTCACCCACTTAACGCTCATCATCCTTAGCTCTACTCTCCAGGGCTCACACGAAGCGTACGTGTTGGTCAATTCTTAGTTTTCCCACGCTTCCTCTCTGCAACCCACGCCGGCTCGCCCTTGCGCGGAGCTTTTTCTGAGGGAGCCTTTCCCGCCAGAAACCCCGCCCAGCGCATTTCCCGCGCCGGATCTTCTCCGGTTACGGCCATCTTTACCGCCATCTCGGCTACCGCGTTTACGATCCAATCAAAATTTTCCTGTCCCACCGAGGTAATCTCCGCATCGGGAGCCGGGTTCAGGAAATCAATCGCATAAGGCACACCGCCCTCAACCGCAAACTCCACGGTGTTCAAGTCGTATCCCAATACGCGGCACAAAGTCAGCGCGTCTTTTTCGATCCTGGCCCGTAAGGCCTCCGACGATGGCGGCGGATTGCCCTTCACATAGCGCTCGTGAAAGGGTGCCCGGGGGTCATATTTCATGATGTGAACGTTTTCCTGCCCTACAACATAGCAACGGTAATACTCTTCAAACACCACGCCATGCTGCAGCGTCATGCACAAATCGCCGGTCTGGTTGTAATGCTGAAAAAATTCTTCCGGCGAATGCACGTGATAAACATGCTTCCACCCGCCACCGGAGTAAGGCTTGAGAAAAGCAGGGAAGCCCACGTAGTCGAATATCTCCTGCCAGTTGAGCGGATAAATCAGGTTCCGCATCGAGCGATCCGTCGTCCCCTCCGGATGTTTGTTATGCGGCAAAATCACCGTTGGTGGAATCGCCACGCCCAGCTTGTGAGCCAGTGCATAGTTAAAGAACTTATCGTCGGCCGTCCACCAAAATGGGTTATTCACCACGATGGTTCCATGCAGGGCCGCGTTCTTGAGATATGCACGATAGAACGGAATATCCTGCGAGATCCGGTCAATGATGACGGCATATTTCTGCGGCTCGTCCATGCGAACCCCGCCCACCTGGACAAACTCCGCGGTCACGTCCTCCACTTTCATTGCATTGATCTTCTCGACCACCGCTGGAGGAAAAGTGTTTTCCATCCCAAATAAAATTCCAATCTTCTTCACGACTCAATCTCCGTTCTTAAGTTGTCATCCTGAGCGAAGTGACTGTTTCGCGAAGCGAAGTAGCCACGCAGTCGAAGGACCCCTATGTTCGTCCGGACTGCAGCAGCGACCTAATTTCTCCGCCGCGTCTAAATCATCGCCAAACGTACACCGATCCCCGACCTCCTAGAAATACTTCTCCGCCATCCTCAGCCAAAGTGGCCAGTCATGCTTCGAATTATCCCCGTAAACATCCAGCCAGTGCGGAACGGCTCTCCCATTCAGCATCGCGGAAAACTTTACATTCTGGTCCAGACAAATATCCCAATCGGCCGAGCCCAGCACAATTTTCATCTGCCGGTAGCGGCTCAGAAACCAATCATCATTCTGATTCGGCAGATAATCCGTCGGACAATTGAAGTAACAATCATCATCGTAATATCCATCCAAAAATTGATGAATATCGAACGCCCCGCTCATGCTGACGCAGTGCGTCACAACATCGGGATGCTTCAATGCGAAATTGACCGCGTGATATGCGCCAAAACTGCATCCGGTTAATGCCAGCCGCGGAGTTTGATTCTTCCAGCGGATAAATGGGAGCAATTCATGCAGCACGTAGCGCTCGAACTGCAGATGCCGCATCACCCGCACCTTGGGATGCACGCCCTTGTTGTACCAGCTCTCGGTGTCGACCGCGTCCGTGCAAAAAAGCTGCAACTCGCCGCGGTCAATCTGCGGCGCCAGAACCCCGATCATTCCGCGATCTTCATACTCGAAGAACTTACCCATGGAAGTGGGAAACACGAGCAGCGGTGTTCCGGCGTGACCGAAGACCAGCATTTCCATATCCCGATTCAATTCCTGGCTATATCTTTTGTGATATTCGCGATTCATTTTTCGGCGGTCCGGCAGCGGACGAAGTATATTACCTGAACTGCGAGGCGCAGGTATTCCACTTTGGTGCCGATCGTTATCCCGATCGCCCGCTCGCTTCTTTCAAAATGGTATCGTGATACGAGATATGCCGTGGAAGGTTCCCAAACTGATTCCGCGTTCGGCCCCCGTGATTCTGCTTGTCCTTACGCTCGCCGCCGCCAGCGGATTCGCCGCGGTAAGCCATTTGGTTACGCGTTACACGCTTAACCAGCAGGCGCGCGGCCGCAAGCTTTATGCGCTGGGGGTGAGCTATGCGAATGCCGGCAACTACACCGAGGCGATCAATGTGTTCCGCGCCGCACTCACCTGCGATCCCACAAACTCGCAATATCAGCTTAGCCTGGCCCGCGTCCTGCGCGACAGCAACGATCCGAGGCGTCTTGACGAAGCCGAATCCTATCTGCTTGCTCTCTGGCAGCGGGCTCCGCAGGATGCGGCGGTCAATCTTGCCCTCGCGCGCGTGGCCGCTCACCGCGGTTCGATCGAAGATGCCATTCGTTACTACCACAACGCCATGTACGGGGTCTGGAATTCCGATCCCGACGGCAACCGCAATCGGGCTCGCATCGAGTTGATCCAATTCCTGCTCAAGGAAAACGCTCGTGCGCAGGCCGATTCCGAACTGATTGCCCTGGCTGCGGCCTTGCCTCGCGATCCGGCTGCGCACCTCCAGGCAGCCCGACTCTTTGAGCAAGCCCAGGATTACAACGGAGCGCTCGCCCAATACGAAGAAGTATTGCGCCTGGATCCCGGAAACGCCGCTGCTCTGGCAGGGGCTGGCGAAACCGCATACCGCGCCGGCAATTACATTCTCGCGCAGCATTATCTGCGCAGTGCGGTGAGCGCGAATCCGAACGACTTACAATCCCGCGAACTCCTAGCTTCAACCGACCTCGTTCTCCGTTCGAATCCCTTTCACAGTCATATTTCGGACGCCGAGCGCAATCGCCGTATCATTGCCGCGTTCAATCAAGCCGAAGATCGGCTTACCTCCTGCGCCCAGCGGGCTGGCATCGATCTTAAAGCTACGGATAATCCGTCCCCGCCGCCTCTGGTCGGGCTGCAGGCGCGCTGGTTGCTCGCCAAGCCGGATCTTGCACTTCTTCGCTCTCCTGCGGAGACTGATCTCCCCGATGCGATCATGGACGTGGTTTTTCAAATCGAACAGCAGACGTCTACAACCTGTGGGTCGCCACAAGGCTTTGATCTCGCTCTTTTGATGATCTCTCATAAACGCGAGGCCGTCACCCAATGAGCGATCTGGCTCCTATTGTGGGTCCTTCCGTGCCTGCGCCGATGCGGGTTAAAGTTCCACGCCGTTTGTTCTCCACTCTTGAAGGCGTCTTCAACGAAGAAGTATTTTTTTTAATACTCTGTGTGTTTATTGGAATTTTTTCTGGCTTGGCCGTTGTGTGTTTTCGTCTGGCCATCGACTGGACGCACCTCGCACTGCTTGGTCCACTGCCGCAAAGTCATAGTTGGCGTTTGTTCGTAGTCCCCGCCGCTGCCGGATTGGTGGTCGCCGTACTGGTGATGCATGTTTTCCCGGGCATCCGCGGCAGCGGCGTGAATCAGACGAAGTCGGCACTCTACATCTTCAACGGATTCATTCCATTTCGCACTGCCGTCGGGAAATTTATTTGTGCCGGCCTCGCCATCGGATCCGGGCAGTCGCTCGGTCCGGAAGATCCTTCTCTGCAGATCGGAGCCGGCATCGCTTCGGCCCTGGGACGCCAACTCGAAATCTCCCGCGAGAAACTGCGGCTGATGGCTCCGGTTGGCGCCGCCGCCGGTCTCGCAGCCGCTTTCAACGCTCCTATCTCGGCGGTTCTTTTCGTGATCGAGGAAGTCATCGGACGCTGGAGCGCCGGCATCTTGGGGTCGGTCGTTCTCTCAGCAGTTGCGAGCGTGGTGGTGGTGCGCTCATTCCTCGGCAGCGAGCCGCTGTTCAGAATTCCTCTGACTACCTTCAAGCGCCCCAGTGAGCTGCTTGCTTATGCCGTGCTCGGCCTCGTTGGCGGACTGGCGTCCGTCGCCTTCGCAAAATCGATTGGCTATCTGCGTCCCGGCCTCAAAGCGTTACCACGATGGACGCATTATCTCCAGCCTTCCATCGCCGGGCTCCTCGTTGGCCTCATCGGCTTCCTCGGATTTCCCCAGGTCATGGGCGCCGGCTACGACTCCATGGATCAGGCGATGCACGGGCAATACGCATGGAAAATGCTGGCCATGCTTGCCCTTTTAAAGATTATCGCCACCACCATCTCTTTTGTGAGTGGCACTCCCGGCGGAATGTTCGCTCCCACGCTTTTCGTCGGAGCCATGCTGGGCGGCGCCGTCGGAGACCTCGAACGTTTCTATTTCCCGCACCTCACCGCCTCGAACGGAACCTACGTTCTCGTGGGCATGGGAGTTTTGTTTGCGGGTTTCCTCCGTGTTCCCATGACTTCTGTCTTCATGGTTCTGGAAGTCAGCGGCAATTACGAAATCATTGTCCCGGTTATCGTCGCCAATACCGTTGCTTACGTGGTTTCACGTTGGTTGCAGCCCGTGCCTATTTTCGATCTGCTGACTCGTCAGGACGGATTAATTCTGCCTTCGCTTGAAGAAGAACGCGAAGAAACTATCCTGCGCGTGGAAGATGCGATGCTCCCGGTTCCCGTTGTCATTCTCAGCGCCCAGGATTACGTCGATGCCAACTTCCACCGCGTCCAGAATTCCCCCGAAGCCGCTTTTTTGGTGCGTATGCATCCCAGCGGCTGGAGCATCGCTACACGCGACCAGCTTCAACGCCTATACCGCGAGGGTAAAGGCGAACTGACTTTGGCGTCCGTCCTTCCCGCTCAATCTCTACCGAGTCTGTATCCTGATCTCCCGCTGGATTCCGCGCTGCGCTATGTGAACGACTACCTTCTCATCCCCGTCGTCAATCGTGCTGACTCCAAACGTCTCGAGGGTGTCGTTTCTCGCGAATCGGTGTTCAAGAAATACGGCAGCAGAACTGAGATCGAGGGTACCAGTTAAAACTGAACTCCTCGTTTGCCGGCGTTGAATCGGTCGTTCTACCCGCCAACTTATCGCCTTCTACCCGTCCCTTCAGGCCCGCAAGGGTTGCAGAATTCATGGTTTCCCTGCTTTTCCACATGTGTGCAAAATCTTTCTCATAGGCCGCTAAAGGCCCTGCTAACTCGAAGTGTGGGCTCTCGGCTTTGGTACCTGGATTGCCCCTTTTCTAGGTGCAAGCGTCGAGACTTAGAATTTGGCTCTTTCACAAAAAACGGCGCCATTCGTTACGGCGCGTCCCCCAGACTAGGACCATTTATGAAGATCACAGTTCTTGCATTGTGTTTTCTCTGTGCCGCCGCAGCATTCGGACAAACCGCCAGTGTGCTTTACCCCAATACTCAACCTGTTGTGATGCCCTCACATCCGGAACATGCTTCTCAACATGACATGGGAACCGAGTCCAGTCTGCTTGGAAGTTCGGCATACAGCTATGGCCGCGGCGAGCAGCCGCTGTGGGAGTTTGCATCCGATAAACGCGAAGTTCCTCTCGGCGATGTAGCTCGCGCGTATCGCAAGGGACATGTGTTCGATAAGAAAGCTGTAATAATCTCGACTAATTAAGAAGAAATTCCGAAAGGAAAATTTACTCGCCAGCGCTCATCATCAGGATGAGCGTTGTGGGCTTCTCGGACCCCGCCTGGTTTTCGATCGTAATGGCAAATGCCTATGCCTGCTCCTGCTTCACAAGGCCTTGAAAGGGCGCGCCTTCAGGCGTGTCGCTTCAGCAATGAAGGTTCCCGCTCTAGCCTCTGAGGGACGCCCGTCGCGAAACTGGAACCAACGGCAAGCTGCCTCTGTGAAACTCTGTGTCCCATGTGTTAAAGGTTTTCGCCCCTACTGACTCAGCTTGATTGCCAGTTGCCGCTCCGGCTGCGTCATCTGGCTCCAAAGTTTCTGCAGATCATCCTGCAACCTCTGATTGTCAGGCTCCTTGTGCAGAGAAAGCGCGAACCAGCGATAAGCTGTCGGCAGATCTCTTGGCGTACAAGTTCCGCTCGAGTAAAGCGAGCCCAGAAGAATCATCGCCTTCGTATTAGCCTGCGCCGCTGCAGGTTTCAGCAGGCGCAATCCGTGATCGCAATCCTGTGCCGCTCCCTGGCCGTAGATATATTTCCCGGCCTCAGCCACAGGATCCAAAGGGGTGACCGGGGTGGGTTTGCGCGCGCGCAAAGTGCGGGCCGCAGATGGCTTCGCCACATCGGGTTGTACCGGAGCCTCAGGTTTCGACGGCCCCGCTTCAGCATCTTCTGCTGATTCCGACTGAGCCGGCTTATCCAGGGAAGCATTGTCCTGCGGCTTATCGGGCGCAGCATTGTCCACCGGCGCGGTCGATGCAGGCGCGGAGGTTGACTGCGTTGCCGGTTGAGAAGTACCGTCCGTTCCGCTCGATGCCGCACCGCTTGCAACCGGAGCCGGAGTGGCACCGGTCGCGCCCGGGTCTGCTGCAGGTGGATTCGGGTTCGCGCCAGTCGGCGTCGCGGCCGCTGGCGTCGCGGGATTTGGTGGCGCAGCCTCCTGAGCCGGGGCCGGGGATGTGTTCCCAGAAGGTGTGTTCCCAGAATCTGCGGCGTTTTGCGCGGGCGCCACGGCTCTCGAGGGCTTCAAAAAGTCGAACCCGCCTTGTTTCCAGCGAAGGTATCCGAAACCGCCAATCAACGCCAGAGCGATCACAACCAGGAATAGCTTGCCCCCTCCGCGCTTCGGCTCTTCTTCATCGTCGTCGAGCAGATAATCCAGATTACTCGATGTGTGTAAATCGTGTCCCCTGCTCGAATACGCATGTCTGCTCCGTCCATCGGCGGGCTTATTCAATCCCAGGAACGATGGTCCGCTAATCACCGGATCGCCGTTTACCGGAACGCCGTTTCTCGGCGGATTAGGAATTGACGGAGCGGGCGCAGGTTCGGCAGGCGATCGGGGAATTTGGGCGGCAACTGTCGAGCCAGTTGATGGCGGACGATTCGCAGCGGGAACGGTTCCATCGCTCGCCAGCCGCGGCGGCAGCCGTACTTCTCCGGAAGGATGGGTGATCGCAGCTTCGGGACGCTTATCGGCACTACTCGCCGTCGTCCGGCTCGCGGTCTCCGTCTTCGGCATCAGACTCGCTCCGCACATCCCGCAGAAGCGGTTGCCCTCGGAATTTTCATTTCCGCATCGTCCGCAGCGCACATACCCTCCTGTATCCCTCTCTAGATTAACTCCACACCCGCATTTCTAGCGAGTACGATGCAGATCCCAGCCCTGCCGCCATGGTGAATTCTTCGAGAAGATGCCAACTCATTATCCTGGCACACCTTTCATGCTATGCTGCGCAAAACCTGAAAGTGCTTTTAGGATCGCCCGTGCTGATTGAACTGCGACTGGAAAACTATGCGGTGATCGACAACGCCGCCGTGGAATTCGGCCCCGGCCTGAACCTGCTCACCGGAGAAACTGGCGCGGGTAAATCGATCCTGGTCGATGCCTTGGCTCTGCTGCTCGGGGAAAAAGCCTCCAGTGACGTGATTCGCGCGGGCGCGGAGCGTGCTGTGGTCTCGGCGGTATTCGAATGCGCAGGTCCTGCCGCGGACGCGATCGAGCAGGCCCTCGAACGCAACGGACTGGATGAATCGGAGGACGGTTCTCTGATCGTCCGCCGCGAGATTTCCACCACCGGCAAAGGCCGCGTCTTCGTCAACAATCAAGCCGCAACCGTCGCCGTGCTACGGCAGCTCGCACCGCATCTCGGAGTAATTCACGCCCAGAATGAATCCATCCTCGCCTTCGATGCGCCGGCCCGGCTCGCATTGTTGGATGCCTTCGCGGTAAGCGAACTCGCACCGGTAGCTGCGGTGCATGAAGCCTGGAAGAGAATCTGTAGTCGCATTGAAGAGCTAGAACAAGGCGAGCAGGATCGCCTTCGGCTGGTCGATCTCTGGATATTTCAAAATCGCGAGATCGACGAAGCGAAACTGCAACCGGACGAAGACGAGTGCCTGGAAACCGAAAAGCGCGTCCTCGCCAACGCCGAAAAGATCTACGGCGCCGCCATGCAGGCCTTTGATCTGCTTTATGAAGGAGATGCTTCCACCTCTGCGTCCTTGCGCTCGGCGCAAAAGCAAGTTGCAGAGCTCGCCCGCTTCGAACCCAAATTTCAGGAAGCGCTCGCCGCGCTGGAAACCGCCCGCATCAGCGTGGAAGATGTTGGCGCAACCGTGCGCGATTACGCTGGCGGCATTCATGCCTCGCCAGAGCATCTGGCGGAAGTGGAAGACCGCCTCGCATTGCTGGATCGCTTGAAGCGCAAATACGGCCCCAAGCTTGATGACGTAATCAATTTCGGAGCCGACGTCGCCCGCAGGCTTTCCGAGATCGAAAATAAAGATGAAATTCTACGCGAACAGCGCGCCGAGCTGGCGAAAGCCGCTACTGAATATTTGCGCGCGGCCCGGAGATTGTCAGAGACGCGCCAGGACGCCGCTCGCAAGCTCGAGAAACGAGTCGAGGCAGAGATCAACGATCTGGCCATGAAGTCAGTCTTTCGCATTCAGATGACAACCCGCGAGGAAGAAGGGAACTGGTCCGCAAGCGGAATCGATCAAGTCGTTTACATGATCTCAACCAATCCTGGCGAGCCGATGCGTCAATTGGAGCACATTGCCTCGGGAGGCGAACTCTCGCGCGTAATGCTTGCCCTGAAAGTCAGCGTGGAAGACGCTTCGAGAAGTGTGGCCCGGGTGCCCTCGCCCGCGAAAGCCGGCAGCGCCCGGGCCGCCCAGCGCACCATGGTTTTCGACGAAATCGATACCGGCATCGGTGGACGCGCCGCTGAAGCCGTCGGCAAAAAGCTAAAATTCCTAGCCCGGTCCAATCAGGTCCTCTGCGTAACCCACCTCCCCCAGATTGCCACCTTCGCCGATCGTCACTACGTCATCGAGAAAAAGGAACGCGCCGGGCGCACCCGTACCACCATCCGTCCCGTCTCCGGCGAAGAACGCACCGAAGAAGTAGCCCGCATGTTAAGCGGCGCCAAGCTAACCGACACGTCCCGCAAGCACGCGGAACAAATGATTAAGGCCAACGGCTAGGAGCCACAATCCGTTAAATACACTTGACGGTTCTCGGCTGCCTTAGCTAATATAGGTTAGCTAACTTGGTTAGCTAACTGGGGCGACCTCAAAATGGAAACTATTACTATCCACAAGGCAAAAACCCAGCTTTCCCGTCTCATCGAAAAAGCTTGCCGAGGGGAGGAAATCATAATTGCACGAGGGAAGCAGCCAGTGGTGAAGCTCGTCGCTTTGCCGACGGCTAAAAAAGGAGAGCGAATTCCCGGAGCGTGGAAGGGAAAGATTTCATACACCGCCGACGCTTTCGATCCCTTGAACGACCAGGAAGTGAAAGATCTGGGGTTTGAATAAGTCGTTCCGTTGAGCGCCCGGTTCCTGCGCATTCAACAAACAGCTTGAAAGTTCTTCTCGACACACACGTCGTGGTTTGGTGGTTGGAAGATGCCAACCGGCTCTCCAGGCGAGCTGTCGCGATTCTTGCTAACCGGGATAATGAGATTTTGATCTCGGCTGCAGTGGGCGATCAAGGTAAATCTCGGTAAGCTTAAGCCACGGTCCCTTCTCGACAGACTCGGCCGCATAATGGAGCAGGAGGCGTTTTCCGAATTGCCGATCTCGCTGGAAGCGGCTATCCGTGCAGGCATGCTGCCGCCTCATCACCGCGACCCTTTCGATCGGCTGCTTGTCGCTCAATCTCAATGGCTGAATGTGCCGATTCTCAGTGCGGACAGCACTCTCGATCGGTACCAGATTAAAAGACTTTGGTAGGTTTTCGCGCAATTATGTAAGGCTATAACCCCATTCGCTGCACCCGATCCCGCTTCGCTGCTAATTCCCGCCATTTCTTCGCCTTACATTGACCATCTGGATGCGTTCCGGTAGCCTATAAGCTATCCGCAGAATTGGGGATAGTGTAGCCTGATCGTACCTCTTGGAGGCCCTTATTTTGCATCGCATGGGGTGCGGGGATGATCTCACTAGTGGAGCTTAATGGTGCCAAGCCAAGGTAAGACACTGCTTTTATTGAAGCCGCGCGGTTTCTGTGCCGGGGTGGTCCGGGCCATCGACGTCGTCCGCATCGCCCTGGAAGCCTTTGGACCGCCGATTTATGTCCGTAAGGAAATCGTTCATAACAGCTTCGTTGTGGATGAGTTGCGCGGCAAGGGCGCAATTTTTGTTGACAGCGAAGACGAAGTCCCAAACGGCGAGCGCGTCATCTATAGCGCCCACGGCGTATCGCCCGAGGTCCGTGAACACAGCGCGCGCCGCGGACTGCGCGTGATTGATGCCACGTGCCCGCTCGTGACGAAAGTCCACGTAGAAGCGGTCAAGTTTGCCAAAGAAGGCTATTCGCTCATCCTGATCGGTCATCACGACCACGATGAAGTGGTTGGAACTCTGGGTGAAGCTCCGCTGGTAACCCAGGTGGTCGGCAATCCCGAGCAAGTGAAGGCGCTGTCAGTCCCCGATCCCAATCGAGTCGCCTATCTCACGCAGACTACGCTCAGCCTCGACGAAACCAAAGATATCATCGCAGCTCTGAAGAAAAAGTTCCCCAACATCAAAGGCCCTGCCGCTCAGGATATCTGCTATGCCACCGAAAACCGCCAGGTCGCTGTAAAACAGGTGGCCTCCGAATCCGATCTGCTACTGGTCGTGGGGTCGGAAAACAGCTCAAATTCAAATCGTCTGGTTGAGGTGGCGCGAAATCTGGGAACCAACGCACATCTCATCGACAGCTACCGGGACATCGAGTCCCAGTGGCTCGTCGATGTAAAAACCATCGCTCTGACCGCCGGAGCATCTGCGCCGGAGTGTCTGGTTGAGGAAACCGTGAATTTTCTTGCTACCAAAGGTTTCGACAATGTGCAGGAACTCGAGGTAATGCCGGAAAATGTCCGCTTCGGGCTGCCGCCGGAGATTGTCGAGGCTATCGCCGCCGCTCCGGCCAGTGCCACCGCGGATTGATGATGCTCAAGCAGTCTTTCCGTTGTCATCCTCAGCGCAGCCGCTCTTCAGGCGGAGCGAAGGATCTCGGCCCTAACGGAGCATAATTCATGGATACAAACTCCCCCGACGCCAATCTAGCTTCCGAACCACAACTTCGCTTCGGCAAGATCGATGGCCTTTTCACCCGCGTAAGCGCTGCAATCGGCGCCGCTCGCAATCTTCTTTTCTCCGCGCAACACGAAGATGGCTACTGGTGCGGCGAATTGGAAGCCGATACCACACTCGAATCCGATTACATTCTTTTGCACACGCTGCTGGGCACCGGCAATGCCGAACGCTTCCGCAAGGCAGCGAACTGGATTATCCAACATCAGAATGAAGACGGTGGATGGAGCATCTACGCCGCAGGACCTTCAAATATCAGCGCCTCAGTGAAAGCCTACTTTGGATTGAAACTGGCGGGCTTTGCCGCCGATCATCCGGTCCTGCAGCGCGCGCGCAGGAAAATTCTCGAACTTGGCGGAGTCACAGAAGTTAATACATTTACCAAGATATATCTTTGCTTCTTTGGACAATACGATTACGATGCCGTCCCCGCCATACCACCCGAGATCGTTCTCTTTCCCAACTGGTTCTGGTTCAATATCTACGAAATTTCGTCGTGGTCTCGCGCTATCCTGGTTCCGCTCTCAATCGCGTACGCCAAAAAGCCTTTCAAAAAGATTTCCCGCGAAATGGGCGTGGAAGAATTATTTGTCGGCGGCATGCAGAAGTCCCGCATGCACCTTCGCTGGTCAAAGAAGCTGGTTTCGTGGCGAAATTTCTTTTTATGTCTCGACCGCATGACGCATTGGTTCGAGCGGGTGCATATCCGGCCACTGCGTTCCATCGCCCTGAAGAGCGCCGAGAAGTGGATGCTAGAGCGCTTCGAGATGAGCGATGGTCTTGGCGCAATCTATCCCTCCGTAATGAATTCGATCATCGCCCTGCGTTGCCAGGGATACTCTCTCGACGATCCCCAAGTCATCCGCGCGCTGGATGAGTTCGAAAAACTTGGCATCGAAGAAGGCGATACTTTCCGCATGCAGCCCTGCATGTCCCCGGTGTGGGATACCGCCTACGCGATGTTCGCGCTCGGCGAAGCCGGTGTCCCCTCGAACGATCCTGGAATGGTGAAATGCGCCGACTGGATACTGCAGAAGCAAGTTCGCAATCCCGGCGACTGGCAGGTCAAAAACAAAATCGGCAAGCCCGGCGGTTGGTACTTCGAGTTCAACAACGAGTTCTATCCCGATGTCGACGACACTGCCATGGTCTGTCTCGCCCTGAGCCGCGTGGAGCATCCCAACGGCCGCTACCAGCACGAGTCGGCGCAGCGCGCCATTGACTGGATTCTTTCCATGCAATGCAAGAACGGCGGCTGGGCGTCGTTTGATAAAGACAACGACAAGATGGTTTTCCAGCACATTCCTTTCGCCGATCACAACGCCATGCTCGATCCCGCTACCGTCGACATTACAGGACGAATCCTCGAGATGATGGCGACTTACGGCTACGATCAAAATCACCCAGCTGTGAAGCGCGCGATTCAATTCATTCGCAACGAGCAGGAATCGGACGGCAGTTGGTTCGGGCGCTGGGGTGTGAATTATATTTACGGCACCGCGCTGGTTTTGCGTGGGCTGGAAGCGATCGGCATCGACAGCCATGAGCCCTACATCCAGCAAGGGGCGGAATGGCTTCGGATGGTGCAGAATCCGGATGGTGGTTGGGGCGAAACCGTGGGATCGTATGACGATCCAGCCCTGCGCGGCGTAGGCGACAGCACCCCATCGCAGACCGCCTGGGCTATTCTAGGTCTGCTTGCGGTGGGCGATACGCGCAGTGATTCGGTCGCGCGCGGCATAGCCTACTTGCTGCGCACGCAAAAAGAGGATGGTTCCTGGGACGAAAACTACTTCACCGGCACCGGTTTCCCGCGCGTGTTCTACTTGAAGTATCACCTCTATCGCGAGTATTTCCCACTACTGGCTCTCACGACTTACGCCAAAGTGATGGAGAAGGAAAGCAAGTAGCCTTTTATCATTTATCGCGTCACCATGTGGCCTCAACTTTGAAAAGGCACCTTCAGTCGTGCCGCTTAAGAACCGTCAAAGAAGGCTTTAGCTCCTGAGGTCGGTACCTTGCCGTGCAAATAAATTGTCATGATCTCGTGGAATTCCGATTCTCGCCTTTCGACTCGAGCTTTTGCCTGGAACTGACAACCCAGAACCGAGAGCTGTCTTGAAAACCTTCCTCACCGGCGCGACCGGATTTCTGGGCTCCCATGTGGCCCGCGTCCTATCCGAGCAGGGAGCCGACCTCCGCCTGCTGGTGCGCCCCACAAGCAACCTGAAAAATCTCGAGGGCCTGAACGCTGAAACTGCCACCGGCGATCTTCGCGACGCGGTCTCTTTGGAAAAAGCCATCGCAGGCTGCGAGGCCGTATTTCATGTTGCCGCCGATTATCGCCTCTGGGTGCAGGATCCCGCGGAGATGTACCGCTCCAATGTCGAAGGCACGCGTGCGATTCTGGAAGCGGCGCGCAAAAACCACGTTCGCTGCGTCGTGTACACATCGAGCGTGGCGACCATGGGCTTTACCGGCAACGGCTGTCCCGCGGACGAGGATTCGCCAGTTTCCCTCGCCGACATGATCGGCCACTACAAGCGCTCCAAGTTCATGGCCGAACAGATCGCGCTGGAAGCCGGTCGCAACGGAATGCGAGTAGTAACCGTGAATCCAACCACTCCAGTCGGCGAACAAGATATCAAGCCCACTCCGACTGGACGAATCGTAGTCGACTTCCTGAAAGGTAAATTTCCCGCCTACGTAGAAACGGGATTGAATCTGGTCGACGTTCGCGAGTGCGCTCTCGGTCATATTTCAGCATTGGAAAAAGGCAAAAGTGGCGAGCGCTACATTCTGGGCGGCGAGAATTTAACTCTGAAGCAAATTCTCGATAAACTAGGCGCAATCTCGGGCTTGCCGTCGCCGAAAGTAAAGCTGCCCTACTTTGTTGCATACGTCGCGGGACTGGTCGATCAAACCGTCTCTGGACGATTGCTCGGTCGCGAGCCCCGTGCTACGGTCGAAACTGTTCGCATGGGCAAGAAAAAAATGTGGGCCCGTTCCGCTAAAGCCGAGCGTGAACTAGGATGGAATACCATGCCAGCCGACGATGCTCTCCGTCGCGCCGTCGAATGGTTTCGCTCGAACGCCTATGCCTAAGCTAGCCATGGTAGCCGCGCTCGATCGCGAAATCGCCCCGCTGATCGCAAACTGGACCCGCATCCAACGCGAATATGAAGGACGTGAATTCACTTTCTTTGAGCAGGGAGAGATCGTCGCCGTATGTGGCGGCATCGGTATGCAATCGGCCCGGCGTGCTGCTGACGCAGTGATCGCGTTGTACCATCCGGCGCAGTTGCACTCGGTAGGTTTCGCCGGAGCCCTGAACAAATCTATGCGCGTCGGAGATATTTTCTCGCCTGCGGTGGTAATTGATGCCCGCGACGGAAGCCGTCATCACCTTACGGGAGGCACTGGGACACTCCTTACTTTTATGGCGGTTGCGGACGCGACGCAAAAGAGAAAGCTGGCGCAGGCTTACTCAGCCGCCGCCGTGGATATGGAGGCCGCCGCCGTAGCTGCGGCGGCCCAAGCCCGTGGCATCGCCTTTGGTGCTACAAAAGCAATTTCCGATGAGTTAGATTTTGACATGCCCAGCATCGGCGAATTCGTCAGCCCGGAGGGCCGCTTTAGAACGCCAAGCTTTGTGCTATTCGCTGCCCTGCGGCCCTGGTTGTGGCGGACCCTTGCTGTGCTGGCCCTTAACGGCAGGAAGGCTTCGCGAGCGCTGTGCGCCAACCTCAAAGACTTTTGCCGCGACGCTTCAAATGCTCCGCAAATTCCAGGAGCAGGATCTTCTGACGGCGAAATTGCTTTGCGTTCCAAGGGAGGCAAATGAAGTTTAGATTCCTCATCCCGCTCATGCTCTGCGCAGCGGTGCGTCTCTGCGCGCAGGCGGCCTCCGCTCCCATCTACGCGGAAAGCTTCCGCCAGGGTTCCACTCGCATCATTGAGGAGCGTTTCGAGATCAAGCTTACGCCCAAGGATTCCGTCTATCGCGAGCGGATCAAAGACTCGCACGGCGCCGACCGCTTCGTCCTCTCGGTTATTCCCCACGGACCAGAGGGCGATACCGAGATCACATCCTGGCAGGCAAAATTGGCCGACCTGCACCACGCGATTTACGACAATCTGCTTTTGACGACGCAGCAGCCTTCAACCGACCCAAAAGACGCTCTTTGGCGGCTTGATCCATCCCGATTTGCCGTGGTGCCGTTGGCCGTGAAGCGGATCATCAAGGTGGAAAACTTTTATGTGGTGCTTCAGGTAAAGGCGTCGCACTTCACGCCCCCTGATTCGCCTTACCTGGATTCAATGACGCTTGCCGTGCAGTTAACGAATAGTGATCCGAAGACCGCACAAAGTATCCAGAAATAACGCTGCCAGCTTACACTGGCATGAAGCGAACCCCGGGTAAATTTCATCTAAAGAACGCGCATGGCAATTGCCGGACAATTCGCAATCGACAATCAAACGCAGTCCATCCCGGCAACCATGCTCGCCGCGGTTTACCGCGGAGTAAACGATGTCCGCCTGGAAACCGTTCCCGTTCCACAGATCGGCGCCGGAGAATTGCTGCTACGTGTTCACACTTGCGGGGTTTGCGGCACGGACCTGAAAAAGATCGCCACCGGCTCGCACTCGGCCCCGCGAATTTTCGGCCATGAAACGTCCGGCATAGTTGCCGCCGTGGGCGCTGGCGTTTCCCGCTTTGTTCCCGGCGAACGCGTCGTGGTTTTCCACCACATTCCCTGCCGTCAGTGTTACTACTGCCTGCACCAGACTTTCGCTCAATGCTCCACTTATAAGAAAGTCGGCTGCACCGCCGGTTTTGAGCCTTCCGGCGGAGGATTCGCCGAGTACGTCCGCGTGATGGATTGGATCGTCGACCAGGGAACGGTGAAAATCCCGGAGGGCATTTCCTTCGAGCAAGCCTGCTTCGTCGAGCCCGTAAACACCTGCATGAAGGGAATCGACGCCCTCCGACTGCAAGCCGGTGAGACTGTGCTCGTGATCGGCCAAGGCCCAATCGGCATCATACTGAGCGTACTGGCGCGTAAGGCCGGGGCCACCGTTGTCACTTCCGATTTGTATGCCGAGAGGCTTAGAATATCTAAAAGCCTTGGATTCGGATTCGCAATCGACGCCTCCCAGCAGGATGCGGGGCACTATGTACGCCAGCAGACGGAAGGCCGGGGTGCGGACGCTGTAATCTTAGCTGTGGGGACGAATGCTTTGATTCGTCCGGCGATGGATGCCGCCCGTCCCGGAGGACGTGTTTTATTGTTTGCACAAACGCAGCGTGGCGAGGTGGTCGTCGATCCGGCAGCGATTTGTGTCGATGAGAAGGCTTTGCTCGGCTCTTACAGTGCATCGGTAGATTTGCAGGAGGATTCAGTTCAGTTTGTGATGAACCGGGAAATGGATTTGGAGTGCTTGATCAGCCACCGGTTCCCGCTGCAGGAAAGCCCGCGAGCATTGGATCTTGCGGCTCATCCGCAGCCAGCATCGATGAAAATCGTGATTCAGCCCGGTTCTGCGTGGAAACGTGAGGACTGGGAAGGAAGCAAGAAGTGAACGGAAAAATGACAGCCGCCGTCCTGTACGGCAAAGAAGATCTCAAGATTGAAAGAGTGCCCATCCCCCGCGTCGAAAAGGGAGAAGTGCTCGTCAAAGTGCAGGTCGCTCTCACCTGTGGGACCGATCTCAAGGTCTACCAACGCGGCTACCACGCCCGCATGATCGTCCCGCCTGCGCTCTTCGGCCACGAGCTGGCCGGAGTCATCGAGGAGGTGGGCGAGGGCGTGCACAGCTTCAAGAAGGGCATGAAGGTTGTTGCCCTGAATTCAGCGCCGTGCCAGATGTGCTTTTATTGCTCCAAGCATCAGGAAAATCTCTGCGAAGACCTGCTCTTCAACAACGGAGCCTACGCCGAATATATTCGCGTTCCTCGCCGCATTGTTGAAGCCAACATGCTGGTCATCCCGCCCAACGTCAGCTTTGAAGATGCGGCCATGACGGAGCCTCTGGCCTGCGTGCTGCGTGGCCTGCATGAAACTGGCGTCGAGATCGGAGACACCGTCACCATTATCGGCGGCGGCCCTATCGGCTTGATGTTCGTCCAGGTAGCCCGCGCGATCGGCTGCAACGTGATCTCCGTCGTCAAGCGCGACGAACAAGTTGTCGCCGCCAAACACATGGGCGCGCACGAAATCGTTCAGACCACCAAAGTTCCGAATGTCATTGAAGCCGTGCGCGCGCTCACCCCGCAGAAGCGCGGCTGCGATGTGGTCATCGAGGCCGTAGGCCGTCCCGAAGCTTGGGAGTGGACTGTCGAGATGGTTCGCAAAGGTGGTACCGTAAACTTTTTCGGTGGGTGCGCCAGCGGATCAAAAGTGCAACTCGATACCAACCGTCTGCACTATTCCGAGATCACGCTGAAGGCCACATTTCATCACACGCCCGAAACCGTGCGCCGCGCCTTCGGACTGATCGCGGCCAAGAAAATTCGTCCCACGGACTACATCACCGGCGAAGCTCCGCTCTCCAGCTTGCAGAAAGTGCTGCGCCACATGCTAAACCGCGGAGGCGACATTAAAACCGCCATCATTCCCGGCCATTGACCTTGTGTGCAAGCGAATCGTGATCCTGAGCGGAGCAAGACGCTCACGAAGTGAGCGCGTCGCGCAGTCGAAGGATCCCTTGCAAACATGCTGCAGGTCGCAGCGTTGCAAGGAGTTCTCAAGATACAACCGGGATCTCTCAAGTCCGAACTGGATCGTTGGCGATAAGAATAGGGAAGGGCACGAGTTCACTCGTGCCGTGATAGATGTAGAATCCATGCGGCTTTAGGCGCTGAGGTAAAGTCTCGACTCCGGCGAAAATTCATTCAATGATCCCCGCAACTACCACCGATCCCGGCTCAGCCGCCGCCCAGCCTGACACAAACGGCTGGTCTCGCCTCCCGGCCGCCTACGCTATCCCCGCCTCGGCTCCATCCCTCGAACAAGCTCACGAATACTGCCGCCAACTCGCCCGCTCTCACTACGAGAATTTTTCAGTTGCCACCTGGTTCCTCCCGAAAAACCTGCGCCAGGATTTTCTGAATGTCTACGCCTACTGCCGTATCTCCGACGATCTCGGCGACGAAGTGGGTGACCCCGCCGCCTCCTTGAATTTGCTGGATCAATGGCAGGCCGAACTCGATGCCTGCTATAACGGCAACCCGCGCCATCCCGTTTTCGTCGCCCTTGCCGAAACTGTAAAAAAGTTCTCCATCCCAAAGCACGAATTCTCCGACCTCCTCATCGCCTTCCGCCAGGATCAAACTGTAACCCGTTTCGAAACTTTCGACGACGTCCTCGCCTACTGCCGTTATTCCGCGAACCCGGTCGGCCATCTTGTGCTTTACCTTTGCGGATATCAAGATGCCGAGCGCCAGCAGCTTTCCGATTACACCTGCACCGCACTCCAACTGGCGAACTTCTGGCAGGATGTAACCGTCGATTACTCCAAAGGCCGAATCTATCTGCCGCTCGAAGACTTGCGCGAGTATTCGGTCACCGAGAAAGATCTGGCTCAAAATCTCAATACTCCTCAATTCTGCGACATGATGAAGTTCGAAGTAGATCGCGCGCGCGAGTGGTTCCGGCGCGGCCTGCCGCTGATTGAAAAAGTGGATACATCCCTGGCCGTCGATCTCGAACTTTTCAGCCGTGGTGGCCAGGAAATTCTCAACGCTATCGAGCGCCAGCACTTCGCCGTCCTCGGCCATCGCCCCGTAATTGCCAGGCCACGCAAGCTGGCTCTGGCAGCCCACGCCGCGCTGGGAAAACTGTGGCGAAAATTATGAGCGCCGGAGCTCAGCCCGTGCTCGCTCCCTGGAGCCCTGCTCCCGCGCAGCTCACCATGGCTTACTCCGTTTGCCGCGGTATCACCCGAGCAAATGCCAAAAATTTCTATTACGCTTTTCTCGTTCTTCCCAAACGCAAGCGCCAAGCCTTATGCGCTGTCTACGCTTTCATGCGCCGCTGCGATGACATTGCCGACGATCCCACGCTCAGCTTCGAGGAACGCCGCCAGCGGCTTGATATCTGGCTGGATGCACTGCATCGCGTACAGCAGGGTCAGCCCAGCGACGATCCGATTCTCCTCGCGCTCAACGATGCGCAACACAGATACACGATTCCGGCCGGCCTGCTTGACGACCTCGCGACGGGCACTGCTATGGATGTAGTTGATCTCACAGCCGGCAGTCCTGGCGTTCTGATTCCGACGAATGCTCAAGTGCCTCAACTCGCCGTTCAATACAAGACCTTCGAAGATCTCAAGCTTTATTGTTACCGCGTCGCCTCGGTCGTCGGTTTAGTTTGCATTCACATTTTCGGATATCGCGATCCTGCCGCTGAAGCCCTCGCCGAGCAGTGCGGGCTCGCCTTTCAACTTACCAATATTATCCGCGACGTCAAAGAAGATGCCGCCATGGGACGCGTCTATCTGCCGGAAGAAGATCTCGCGAAATTCGATCTCACCGCTGCGGACTTGCTTGCGGCGCCCGATCCTGCCCGCTTCCGCCCCTTGCTCACGCTCGAAGCCGATCGGGCGCGCGAAGGCTATCAGGCAGGCGATCGGCTCATTCCTTACATTTCTGAAGACAGCCAGCCCGCGCTCTTTGTTCTGGTGAACATCTATCGCAAGCTGCTGGAAAAAATCGCCGAACGGCAGTATGACGTATTCAGCGGGAAAGTCAGCCTCACGGTCAGCGAAAAGCTGCGCGTTCTCGGGAAAGGTTTTCTGCAGCGCATCACCTGAAAGAATTTCTTGCGTTCGTTTGAAAACAAGAGTCGCGATTATCATTCCGACATTAACAATGCGTGTCATTCCGAATCGGGCGGAAAGCCCGGTGAGGAACCTGCTTTTTCTCGGAGCGGCAATGCTGCCGCGGTATTAGTTCTGAACCCCGAATGAATCCGGAATCTACTCGACCCTCAGTAGCCATCGCCGGCGGCGGCCTTGCCGGACTAGCCGCAGCCTGCGCCCTCGCCGACTCCGGTTTCCGCGTCACCCTTTTTGAGCGCCGTCCGTATCTCGGGGGACGCGCATCGTCCTATGAACATCCCGGCACCACTGAGGTCGTCGACAATTGTCAACACGTCCTGTTTCGCGTTTGTACCAATCTCGTCGAGTTCTACCACCGCATTGGCGTCGAAGACAAAATTCGCTGGTACGACGAGATGACGTTTATCGAACCCGGCGGCCGTACCAGCGTCATGCACGCTTCTCCTCTGCCCGCGCCGTTGCACACCGCACCGTCATTCCTGCAATTTCCATTTCTAAACATAAAAGACAAGTTCGCGATCTCTCGCGCCATTGCCGCGCTCACGCTGACCACACAGCGCGACACCGGTCAATCTTTTCTGGATTGGTGCCGCCGCCACGCGCAAACAGAGAATGCCATCGAACGTTTCTGGAAGCCAATCCTGGTCAGCGCGCTAAGCGAAGACCTCGCTCTGATTTCGATTTCCTACGCTGCCCAGGTCGTCCGCGAATCCATGAAATCTCGCGCCGCTCGTCAAATGGGCGTGCCCAACATCCCTTTGACTGACCTTTACAACAGGGCGGGAGATTACCTCCGCGCCCGTGGCGGCGAACTTCGCTTTCGCAATGCGCTCGAAACTTTTTCACCCGGATCAAACAAAGTTGAGATTTCGACTGCAGGAAGGGAAGAGGGACTAAAGGAAGAGTCCTTCGACTATCTGATTCTTGCCCTACCCTTCAACACCATCGCGCGTGTCCTTCCAGAGACTCCCGAATCCGGGCCCCTGCGCGAAAAACTTGCGCACTTCGAATCCTGCCCTATCACCGGGATCCACCTCTGGTTCGATCGCCAGATCAGCGACCTCGATCACGCCGTCTTGCTCGATCGAACCGTTCAATGGATGTTCCACAAATCCCGCCTTTTGAGTACGCGCTCTGTGGCTGCCAACGCGGAATCAACCGGAAGCTACATTGAACTTGTCGTCAGCGCCTCCAAGTCTCTGGTCGACAAATCGCGGGCAGAAATCGTGGACCTTGCCTTGAGGGAAGTGCGCGAGTTTTTTCCTGGTGCCCACGGCGCGAACCTGGTGAAGTCCACAGTTATCAAGGAAATCCACGCAACCTACTCGCCGCGTCCCGGGATCGACGCGTACCGTCCGCCGCAAGCTACCGCGTGGCCTCGCATCTTTCTCGCAGGGGATTGGACCGCAACTGGATGGCCGGCAACAATGGAAAGCGCGGTCCGTAGCGGCTATTTAGCTGCGGAGGCTCTAAATCATTCGGCAGGGTTCGCTGGACGTCGGTTTGTATCGGCGGACTTGCCCGCCGCCGGCTTGATGCGTCTCTTCACCTGAAATTGACACCTGCTCGTTCGAGCAGCGACCAACCTAGTGACCGATGCGCTGTTCGAGCCTGGACACAAACCTCGGGGTATGGCTTTTCAATGCCTGCTGCAGACCTGGTTCAAATTCGTGCAACACATTCATGCCTGCGCTGTTCCCTACGCTGGAGCCGAAGTCGCTGAACGGCTCGCCTACGGAGCGCCTCCAATAGGGTCGCGATGCGGTGTCCGCGACGACGGCTGTAAGGGTCCGCAAGAAATACGAAGAATTTATCCTGCCCTTTCCCGATTCGTCCCGCGTGACAAATGTGCGCGAAGCCGCATGCACCGCGCGGCCCATTAAGTTTTCAGTGTCCACCGGCGGACACACCGGTTTCTGATTCGAGGATGGCGGCCTCAGGTATTTGGCGAGAACAGTGTTCGGATCTTTTGCGCTGAACACCTGCTTTTGATAAGCCTCAAATTCTCCTTTGCCCGCATTCGGCGTGTAATCGCCCCTCGCGCCCATATCCAGCGGCCGCGTGCGTTCAAAGGCCGTAACTCTTTGTGCGTGGATTCCTACCGAAGGATCATCAGGGAGCGGCTGGGCCGGGCTTTGGGCTAGCATCACGCCAACAGCCAGGAACAGAAAGGAAACCATTCCGATGGCTGCAATATGCCGCACCATAATGCCACCCGTCCGCGGCGAACTCCGCGACCACTCCAGCTTGCGCCTAGTCGAATCTGAGCATTCCGCGTGCCATTCTTTCCGGCAGGGGCTTAACTCCAAGGCATAGGTTCGGTGACAAAACTTGCGCTACGGTTGCTTTCTTTGGATCTATCCGCGAAACGGCCGGTGCGGTGCAGGTCCTTCCCACGGCTTACCTTGCAGTCAGCCACGCACCGAAAGCGACCGCCGGAGTGGGACGAACAGTTGGTCAGGGCTTTCGCAGCAGAAGAATCCGGACCAGGGGGCCGCATCGTAGAGTGCAACTTTTCGGCCCACCGTGTGCAATCTATTCCACGGTTCCGGCAGGCAAGTTCACCTAGTCGCAGGCTGCGAAGATCCGGGGTCGAGCCCGTCTGGCACCAGTCGCCCAGGATATCAAGAAGCTCGGAATTCGGCAGAGAGCGAGCCTACAAACTCTGGTCCATCCCTGCGTTATTCAGGCCAGGATCGCGCGCACGTTACCCGGCCAGCAGCGCAACGCCGGCCGCGACCAGACCTGCGGCAATCCACCTCCGTCGGTCGACCCGCTCATGCAGGAATATCTTCGCGGCCACGGCATTACCGATGAAGGTGAGGGAAGCGGCGGCGGGAGCCACCAAGCTCACGTCTCCCCACGACAGCGCGAACAACAAGCTGAAGAAAGCCACGGCCATAGCCGTAACTCCGATCAGAAAGTAAGGATTCCCAACTGTACGCCGTATCACTGCGAGCAGACCTAAGCGCCGCCGTAAAGCTCCCACGTCTCCCACCTGCTTCATGGCCCGCGCCAGCAGCACATCGCCCACCACCGACGCGAACACAATCGCCAGAATCGCGCTCCAGGTATAGACGCCCCTCATCTCATATCACCAAACCTATTTATCATTCTGACCATTTCCCGGACCATGCTCATTGCTTCACTCCACTTACCGCAGCATCTTCTTCCGATCGAGCTTTGTCAGAAGGATGTGGCGTCAGTTCCGGTCCTCCGGCAATAAATCCCACTCCGCCAGTGATGAAGGCGATTCCCAACCAGCGCAACGGACTCACGTGTTCATGCAGAACGAATCTTGCAACCAGCGCCAGCAGCACGTAACCAAGCGAAGTTGCCGGCAGCACATAAGTGAGGTCGGCCCAGGAAAGCGCAGTCATATACGTGGCAAAAAACGCCAGCAACAACAGAATTCCAATCGCAACCCAGGGATTGAGGATAGCGATGATCACGCTCTGCAGATGGTTGAGTGAGATATTTCCGGTCTGCTTCATCCCATGCGAAAGCATGGAGTCTCCAGCCGCGGCAAACACGGTAACTCCCGCCAGCACAAGATACTTGCGGAAGTTCACTGGAAGCTTAGACGGTAGTGGATTTCAATCGTCATTGGAGCGGAGCCACTTTTTGCACTGCGAGGGATATGCGTCAGGAAATTGCGGATTACTGATTGTTGATTTACCCCCAAGAAAGTGGTTTTCTAATCAACAATCAAAAATCAACAATCAGCAATTTTATACCATCAAGCCTTGACGAGTTCCGCCGCCGCGTCGTCGCTGTGCTTCTTCACCATCTTATTGCGCGCCGAGCGCAGCTTCATGAAAGTCTTCGCTTCCTTGTAAAGCCGCTTGCGGTCATTGCTGTCGAACGCGGCCTTTTTCAAAATGCGGAAAACCGCCTTCGGCCGGAAATAATACTCGTCGTAGAAACGATGCACCGCGGAAAGAATCTCATCCGCTGGCAACCCCGGGTATTCGATGTGCGCCAGTTGGTGGCCGCCTTCATCCACCATTTTATTGTCGCCTACGATGAACCCATTTTTCACCGCGTAATCATAAAGCTCGGTCCCCGGGTAGGCGTGCGCCACCGAAACTTGAATGGTTTCCACATCAAGTTCCTTGGCGAATGCGATCGTGTTGTTGATGGTCTCACGCGTTTCACCCGGCAGCCCCATGATAAAGTCGCCGTGAATCACAAGCCCTAGCTTGTGGCAATCTTTCGTGAACTGGCGCGCGCGTTCGATGGTCGCGCCCTTCTTGATGTTTTTCAGAATCTGCTGATCGCCCGATTCATAGCCCACAATCAGCAAACGGCATCCCGCTTCCTTCATCGCCTTCAGCGTTTCGTAATCCGTTGTCACCCGCGACGTGCAAGACCACGTGAGGCCGAGCGGCTTCAGCTTGGCGCATAACTCAATCGTGCGCGCTTTCTGTATGTTGAAGGTATCGTCGTCGAAGAAGAATTCCTTTACCTCCGGCCAGTACGCTTTCACCTTCGCCATCTCCGCCGCTACATCGTCGGTAGAGCGCTTGCGCCACGGATGCCCGCTCAACGTCTGCGGCCACAAACAGAAAGTGCATTGCGCCGGGCAGCCCCGCGTCGTGTAGAGCGAAACATAAGGGTTCAGCAGGAAGGGCACGTTATAACGCGTAACATCCAAATCTCGCTTATAAATGTCGGTGACGTGCGGAAGCGCATCCAGATCCTGAATCTGCGGCGCATCGGGATTGTGGACGACCTTTCCATCCTTCAAGAAAGAAATGCCGGCAATTTCTTCCAGCGGCTTTCCCTTGGCGTAATCGACCACGGCGTAGTCGAATTCCTTACGCGCCACGAAGTCGAGCGCCGGGCACTCACGCAAAGATTTCTCTGGCAGCACGGTCACATGCGGACCCACGAAGGCAATCTTGATCTTCGGATTCGCGGCCTTGATTTCGCGTGCCAATCCAATATCCCCCGGGAATCCCGGCGTGCTGGTAAACAGCACTAAAAATTCGTAATCCTTGGCGATTTCGATAGTTTGTTCCGCCGAAATATAATGCGGCGGCGCATCCAGCAACCGCGCCCCCTCCAGCATTCCCGCTGGATAGGCTAGCCAAACCGGATACCAGTAGCTCTCGATTTCGCGGGTGGCCGGCCAACGGGAACCGGCGCCGCCGTCAAAGTTTTCAAATGAGGGTGGGTTCAGAAATAAGGTTTTTAAAGGCATAGTGGGTGAGCTTTTATTTTACCATTCCACTGCCGCCAACGTGGCCCAAAAGCAGTGTTTATGCAGGTTCGTGGTTAAACATAGGTTTTGATGCAGCGAATGGTGCGAAAGAGTCATCCGTCAGGCATCTGCCCACGGATATACGTCTATTTTGTACCCAAAGCCCAAGTCTCGAGATCTCCGGTAGAACGCAGCAGTTCCACCTGATTTCGTTCCAGTTCGAAGGTGACATCCTGCAGCGCAATTAATCTTTCGCTGGATTGGCTGCGCGCGTTATCCAGATCGTGCAAATTTGCCGAACCAGATTTCATTCGGGTTTCGACTGCCTCCACATTCTTTTCCGCGATCTCGTACTCCAACTCTGCCACATCGCGCGCGGCCTGCATTTGTGTTACTGCACGCCGCAAGCGAAGAGTTTCTTCCGAAGCCTGGTTGCGCGCCGCTTGCGCCTGCTCCTTCGCTTTGAGTGCGTCTGACTCCGCCTCCTGAACTTTGGCGTGTTGGGCAAGGTTTAAAAAGGGGAGATGAATGGCTACGCCGACGGTCGCGTTGTTTGGCTGGAAGCTTCCGGGTACATAAAACCTTTGATAGTTATTGTATGTGGCGAGGTTCGCGTACTGCGCCGCGAAATCTACGCTGGGCCACAATGACCGTCGTTCTCCGTCCACTCGCAGATATTGCGCGCGTGCGTGTTCAACCGCCGCTTGCACATTTGGGTTTGCCTCGGTGTCTTTTGCGAAGGAGTCTTCGTTCTGATTTAACGCCGGGAGTGCCGGAACTGAATCGGCCTCGATCTCAATCGTCGCCGCCGGAAGTCCCGTAAGTTTGGAAAGATGCTCGCGAAGAACATCGGCTGCTCCGCTGGCCTCTGCTAAGCGAAGACGCAGCCGGGCGACCGATAACCGAGCCCTGCTCTCATCCATTTCGCTATCGACGCCCTCCTTCACTCGGTCTTCGACGGCAGCCTCCATTTTTTGGACATCGGGATAAATTTCGTGCAGGCGCTCGAGTCGTTGCTCCCATTTTTCCAGTTCGGCACAGCTGAGAACCGTGTCCTGAACGGTCTGATCCCGCTGGTTCTTCGTGCGCAGAGCGCTGACTTTGACGTCAGATTGCGCGGCCCGGATAAAATCCTTCAAAGCCGGATTCAGGAGCGCGGATTGCGCGGTTACGTTGAACAGCGAAGGCGCAGCGCCTTCCAGGCTGAGCGGAAATCCGTCGGACCAGCCAATTCCAGCTCCCGCATTCAATTGGGGAATGTAACTATTGCGCAGCTCTCGATAGCTCGCGGAAGCGTGCTGTTCGTCGGCCGCAGAAATGGCTATGCCATTGGCATGTTGCAGAGCAAGTTCCACGGCATGCTTCATGGTCAGCGGCGCTGCCAGCAGCGAGACCGGTAATAATAAAAATACCGCGAACAGGAATTTAGGAACGGCCCCGCCACTGTGCATTTTCCTTATCATTGATTCTCACCTTTTCGGTAGCTAGAAAGATTCTACGGAGAATCTGATGCGAGAGAAATGATTAGGATGAGTCGGACGGGGCGCCAGCGGGAATCTCCGCTTCTGATCGCGGCGTGTAGACTGGAGCAGCTTCTCCTCCATGCAATCGAGAACACTACGCCTCTCTCCACACTTTCTCCTTCCGCTCGCATATATCGTGCTTCTCTCTCCTGCACTTCTCGGACAGACGAGCGGCTCCAATTCCGCTACCGAAGCACCCGCTGCTGAAACTTCCAGCACCAAGGGCTTCTTCGCGCGCTGGGCGGACTTCTACCGGCAGGATTGGTCGGGGACGGCGGCGTCGTCTCCAGCGCCCTCGCGGCGCGGACTTCCATCGCCTCTGGATTCGCCGCCATTTCCCAATGCAGATTGGTCCTACGGTGGATCTCCCGTGATTGGCGAGCCGGACACAAACAGCTACCCTCTCATGACTGCCATCAACGGCGCGAAGAACCGTACAAAACTGTATGGATGGATTGAACCCTCGCTGAACTACAGCACTTCGCTGCAAACCAACGCTCCGGAGGAGAATGATGTTTACTCCAACCGGCTGGAATTGGATCAGTTTGTTTTATATGCGGAGCGGTTGCCAGATTCAGTGCAGCGCGATCACGTTGACTGGGGCTACCATCTCACGGCGCTCTTCGGCACGGATTATCGATTCACGACGGGCAAGGGCTACTGGAACAGCCCATGGATCAACGATCATCGTCAATATGGATTTGATCCCACGCTGGAATATATCGATATTTACATTCCGCAAGTCGCGCAGGGAATGAATGTGAGAGTAGGACGATATATCTCGGTGCCGGGAATCGAGGCGCAACTTGCACCGAATAATTACATCTTTAGCCACTCGCTGCTCTACGCGATCGATCCCTTTACCGATACCGGCATGATTGCGACAGTGAAGCTGAACCAGCAGTGGCTGGTGCAACTGGGCATTACGGCTGGTCACGATGTTGCGCCGTGGACACCCGATGCCAAGCCTGCCGGCACGGTTTGCCTCGACTACACGACTCAATCGGTGAACGATAATTTCTACATTTGCGCCAACGGAATCAACGATGGCAAATACGCCTATAACAATCTCCAGCAGTACGATGCAACGTGGTATCACAAATTTTCGAAGACCTGGCACATGGCGACAGAATCCTGGTACATGTATGAGCGCGATGTGCCGGCGGTGGGAGGGCCGACACGTCCGGAACCGGGGACGGACGGGGCTTACTGCCCGCCGGGGGAAGCGCGATGCACGGCTCCAGAATATGCCGCGGTGAATTTTCTGCAGAAGGAATTGTCATTACATGACTTCATTTCTTTTCGCAGCGATTTTCTCGATGACAAGAAGGGCCAACGCACCGGCTACGCGACGAAATATTCTGAGAACACGATCATGTGGTGCCATTGGATTGGTTCCACCGTCCAGTTGCGTCCTGAATTGCGTTTCGAGCGGGCCTGGGATCGAAAGGCTTATGACAACGGCCAACGGCAAAACCAGCTAACCGTGGCGAGCGATCTGATTTTTCATTTCTGAGTCTTCAAAATCGTCGTCGCGCTGTGTATAGGCTAGCGGTAAACTGGGCGTAGTGCGCGGTGGAACATGCTTGTAGAGTTCGCCAGGCCGGTCACTCTAATCTCGACTATCCTCTCTTTGTATGCCGTGTTCCACACAGCTTTTCTGATTCCAGGCGGCAACTTGCATCAAAGGATTTTCGAATCTTTAGAAATGCTGGCGTTGGCGGCGGCAATCGCCTTGGTCGGCGGATTGGTGTTTCGCGAGTCGACTTCGAAGTCTGCCTGCGGCGGCATGCGGCTCACGGGAACACTCCCAGTTCAAGTGTTCTTCTGGTCTGCCAGCGTCATGCTTATTCTCTTCGTCGTTTCCTGGTACGTGGAAAGCTACTGCGTGTTTTACCGCGATATACGCTTCTGATAGGCAACCTGGTACTCAGGCTCGTCCGCGGAATTGGATGATCCGGCGTCGATCACGCTTCGACGGCCGCGCTGCGGGCAGCTGTTCGAACTCTCTCATCGCTTTGCGCTCGGCGGCGACTTTCTGCCGCAATTCGCGGCCGGCGTCGGTCTCGCGGTAGAGGGTCTGCGCGGTCGACGCGGGGCCGCGCACATCGCTGAGAAGCAGAACTTCCACTTCGAATTCGCCGCCTTCATTGCTGATGTGCAGCATATCGCCGATGCGAACTTCGCGCGCGGCTTTCGCGGGCTGGTGTTTGGATTGAATTCTTCCCAGTTCACACGCTCGCGCCGCGAGTGAGCGCGTCCTGAAAAATCTCGCGGCCCAGAGCCATTTGTCCATGCGTACGGAGGTCATGATCAACTCTCATACATTCTCCTATAAGTGGAGCGCGGCCGTAGCGATTTCGAACGCGCCGCGACTTTTTGATGAACCACAATCGATGCGAGCTCTCGACCGAGCCCGCTGCGGAAGCTCGACCCGAAAACGATCAGAAGGTGAAACGACCTCCGACTGTCGGAGCAAAGTTGCTGTTGTGGAGATAGGGGACGCCGGGGCCATGAGGAATGGCGATGGCCAGCCCGCCGCTCACGAAGGAATACGCGAGTCCGGCAAAACCGTCGAAACGCTTGGTGAAGTGATGATTGGTGTAGAGCGATCCCTCGTTGAGGTTGCCCGCGCAGGCACTGCGGAAACCGGCTGCGGCCGAGCAGGCAGGCGGAAGACGGAAGTCGTTCTGCAGCTGCTCATACCAGGACAAAGTGATGTCGGTTTTGCTGCGGTAGGTGTATTTCACGCCCGTCCACCAGATCTGCACCAACTTTTCAGAATCAAGGTTGTTGTCTTCGACTCCGCTCATGAAATAACCGCCCTGGTCCGAGGCGCCAATGCCCAACGGATTCGACGGGTTATTCTGCCAGATGTATTCGTAGCCGGCAAAAAATTTGAACGGGTCCCTGGAATATTTCGCAGCGACCATGATGGCGCGGTTGTCGGTCACGATGCCATAGACAGTGTTGGTCGTTCCAATCACATTGGGCCCGGTGATCGGGTTTGTATTGATGCTGTCGGTAGTCGACTGATATGGCTGCGTTAGACTTTGAGGCCCTAGCAAGGGGTTCAATACGCTGATTGCCTGGTTGTATTGTTGGAAGACGATGTCGGCTGAGAACTTACCCTGATCTCGGCCGATGTTTCCGCCGAGGTCGAATCCATAGGCGTCGTTATGCGCCGATTCTGGCGTACAGTTGGCGGCAGTAAACGTTGCGGAAGCCGAGAAGCAGCCGCCAGAGCCGTCGGCAAATTTATACATCGCGCCGAAATGGACGGGGCCATAGGTGAGGCGATACTTCAGCGCGTCATCCCAACGGGAGTCCTCGGTGTCACCGCCGCCGGCCATCGTGCCGTTATATCCGATGTTGGAAAAAGCATAGGCGCCGCCAGCCGGATCGTAAAGCAGCATTGCATCGGTGCCGAGAGCGCGCTGACGACCGAACGTCAGCGTGCCGAAATGCGCCGACGCTATACCTGCGTAGAATTCATCATTGAAGGGTTGGCCCGCGCGCGCGCCGTCTATCGCGATCGAATAGCCGCTCCTGGGAAGGCCGTTGTTAATGGTGTCCGTGGCTGACGCGTTGGCCAGCAGCCCGGACTGCGGATTGATGCCAGTGGAAGCGTTGAACACAACCGACCAGCCAGGCAGAAACTCTTCCTTGCCCCTGATGCCCAGACCGGTCTGCGATAGGTTGTTCGGTGCGATAAGGAATCGATGTTGATAGCCGTTTCGGTTTACCAGGGATTCGCCTTCATAGTTATAACCGTTTTCCGGTAAGCCGTGGCTGACCCAGCCGACGCCGACGTCATACGCACCGTATAGCGTGATGCCGTGCCAGGTCAGCGTGCAGTCTGTGGTGGCGAACTCGTGACCGCTCGCGCAAACGTCGGGAGTCCTCACCTGCATCTTGATTTCAACCTCTGCTTCGTGGCCAACCGCCAAGCTGATTCCCGTGCGCGTTTCATCAGCAAACCCTTGTTTTGCCGCTTGAATCTCGAAGAGCCCCAGAGGCAGGCCGGACGCCTGATAGTGTCCCCGCCGGTCGGTTGCGATCGTGCGCGTGGCACCTGTGTCGACGTTCCTGATTGTCACCGCGACATCGCGAAGGGCTGCGCCGGTTTGGTCCGTCACTACGCCGGAAAGGCTCGCTCCCGCTTGGCCCCACGCCGGGAACGCCCCCATCGCAAGCCACAAAAGCAGCAAGAAGGATTGGGCCAGGAAGAAGAAGCTGGACTTACGCATACAACCTCCGAATGACTATTGGTAGGTAGAAGAATTATGAAGTGTATATGACATACAGTTACAATATCAATTACAATTCAGTTCAGTGCAGATACATTGATATTTATGGTATGTGCGGCAGGGGGAGACCAGCGATTGACCATGCTTCGGGTTGCTTGTAGGATTTCGTTCCGATGCCAGGGAACGGACAATCCGGCCGAAAGTCTGAGGAATTGCTGAAGCTGCGCGAAGCGGCGCTGCAGCTCGGCGTCAGCTTTCCGACCATTAAGCAATGGATATACAAGAAGAAGATTCGTAGCATTCAAACCGCGGGTGGACATCATCGCATTCCGCAAAGGGAAGTCGACCGTCTGCTTTTCAGAACGCGGGGGAGAACCGAGAAGGAGCGCAAGCTGGTGGTCCGCCGCGTCAGCGGCCGGAATCAGCTGGTGGGAAGGATCGATTCGGTGCGCATTAGTGGCCTGATGGCTGAGGTGGCGATCTCGATTGGAGGCCAGCAGATTGTATCGATCATCACCGCCCGTTCCGCCCGCGAAATGC
Organism: Candidatus Sulfotelmatobacter sp.; assembly: GCA_049684755.1. Lineage (GTDB taxonomy): Bacteria > Acidobacteriota > Terriglobia > Terriglobales > Acidobacteriaceae > Sulfotelmatobacter. The sequence continues at coordinate 348 of JBAVGI010000046.1, read as the reverse complement.
AATTGAAGGCCGGTCAGACAGCCGCGGCTTTGATCAAAGCTACCGAAGTCATGATTCTGCGAGTGACATGAGAAAGCGATTTCGTTCTGTTTTCTGCCTCGCCTTGCTGGCTCTGCCGGCAATCAGCTTTTGTTCCCACCTCTGCCTGGCGCAAGAGATAAGTGTCGCCGCGGCGGCTGACCTGCAATTCGCCATGCAGGATATTGCCTCCAGATTCCAGAAGGAAACCGGCAAGACGGTGAAGGCCACCTACGGCTCATCGGGAAACTTTCTGCAACAGATTCAGAATGGAGCGCCATTCGATGTCTTCTTTTCGGCAAACCTCGACTATGCGAAGAAACTGGAGGC
>JBAVGI010000045.1:0-22772 GCA_049684755.1 Candidatus Sulfotelmatobacter sp. | reverse complement strand
TAAAACTGAATTTGGAAAAAAGCTCCGCCAAAGTCGAGCAGATCGCGGGTGATGTTCACATCGATGGCCGCCTGAACGAAGTCTCAATAATGGATGTGAAGGGCTCCGTACAACTGGACGGCGAATTCGAAGAGAGCGTTAAGCTCGCCCGCATCACCAAAAATGTTGCCTTCAAGTCTTCCCGCACCGACATGGAGTTCTCGCGCATCGACGGTGAGCTGGATCTCGATTCCGATGATCTGCACGCGGACAAAATCACCGGTCCCGTCCATTTAACAACGCGCTCCAAGCAGATTCGCCTTGAAGATGTATCCGGCGATGTACGCCTGCAAAATAACAACGGCGGCATCGAGATAGCCATGCATTCGTTAGGAAACGTACAGATCGACAGCCGCAATGGAGATGTGCAGTTGAGGGTGCCTGATAAGGCCGGCTTCCGCGTGGACGCGCGCACCCGCGACGGAGAAATTCAATCCGACTTCCCCGAGTTAAAAATCGACAACGGAGATCACGAAGCCACGGCCAGCGGCACCGTGGGTAACGGCTCATCCCACATCGTGATCAATAACGAGCACGATGGGATTGAAATACGCAAGGCTTCGGCAATGGCCTCGCCCGCAACGCCCGCGCCCCCGGCAGTTCCGGCGAAACCAGCCAAAGCGCTGCCCGCGCCAAAGTCAAAAGTCGAGCCGACAGATAATTAAGATTTATGTAGGGACAGCCACCCCCGGCTGTCCCCGGGCGCAGCCCGGTGCTTGGATCGCCACGGGCCTGGAAGCTGACGAGTGCTTCAATATCCCAATTTCTTCCTGGCCAGCTCTTCCACCTGCGCGAGCACCTCATCCTCGCCCATGCTGGTGGAATCAATCACCACTGCATCCTCCGCGGCCATTAGCGGAGACGCCGCCCGGGTGCGGTCGCGGCGATCGCGCTCACGCAAATCCGCAGCCAGATTCGCGGCGACTTCGCCTTTGATCTTCTGCTGCTCCATGCGGCGCTGCTCGCGGACCACTGGATCGGCGTCGAGAAATATCTTCAAATCAGCATCGGGAAAAACTTTCGTTCCAATGTCGCGGCCTTCCATTACCACCCCGCCGCCCGCACCCATCGCCCGCTGATGCGCCACCATCCACGCCCGCACTTTCGGATGCACCGACACCCGCGACGCCGCCTCGGTCACATCACGCTCGCGAATGCGCGCCGAAACATCGTGCCCGTTCAGGAGCGTTCGATTTCCATCCCTGGAGGGTTCCAGTTGAATCCGCGATTCCTCCGCGAGATTTACCAGTGCGGCTTCATCATCGAAGGACGCGTCCTTCTCGATGGCTTTCAGCGCCAGTGCTCGGTACATCGCGCCGCTCTCGAGATTCACATAGCCGAGTTTGCGCGCCAGCCGGGAAGCAATCGTGCTCTTACCCGCGCCTGCGGGGCCGTCAATGGCAATGATCAGTTTGCGTGGAGAAGGGTCTGGGGTCTGGTGGTCGGTCATTTCGCGACTAGATTGTACACGCGATCACATGATGAGCGAGCAATCTACTTCGCAGCATGGCGAGGCTTGACAGTAGGAACCGCCACTTCCTTCTCCGGCGTGATCTGTAGCATCGACCGTCCACTCACATGCACGAAGCTCAACTCGCGCGCAGCCAACAACGCGTTAACGGCTTCCTTCACCCGCGAACGCGCCACAAATCTTCCAAAGAACGATTCCAATTCCGCCAGGTCGGCCGCCACCACGCAATCCAGATACTTCGAGAGCAGCGCCGAGAGCGCTTGCTGCACTGACAAGCCCACGCCTTCCCGCACCGCATCCGGCGACCAGCGGTAGAGCACATCCCAGTAGGAACCTTCAGGAAGTTTGTAATCCACCCGTGTGATGCGCAACTTGGCGAGCAACTCACCCAAAGCCTTATCGAGCGCAGCCAGAGAAACTGCGCCGCCCAGCGCCTCCTGCAGCTTTTGTTTTGAGATCGGCCCATCGCGCCGGATCAATTCAAAGGCGTCGCACGCCAGCGGCGAATAAGGAGAACGCGGACCCTGCTTCGGCGCTAGTTTCGGGTTGCGTTCGCCCACCAGGGCATAAAAATAAGGAAACGCCGAAGCGGCCACCAGAAAAGCATTGTTTTCCTCGAACAGATTCGCTTCGTAAGCAGACCGCTCCCGCAGCAGCCGGACCATGAGTTCGGTGGCTTCCGCAGCGCGCGGGTCGGAATAAGCGTGTTGCCAGGTCGGCAGCCGAGTGTCCGAGCCCACGAACGCACCGATGAATGTGGGCACCGGCATCGCCGGCCGCACCGGATACATAAGGCAGAATCCGACTTGCTCAACGAAGGCGCGCGCCTGTTCGATCGTCCGGACAGCTTTGCCATCCAGCCACCACTTCTCGCGCCGCAGTTGCTGTAGATCTTGCTCGGTCATAAGAACAGCTAAAGACGATTTCTGATTGTTAATTTCTGATTGTTGATTAGGACCCCTGTGCCTTCGCTTTTCAATCAACAATCAACAATCAAAAATCATCAATCAGAGATTGTCTTCAGTCCTAGATCCTCTTAAACGCCTTCTGTATATCTTTAACAGAATACCGCAGCACCACCGGTCTGCCATGCGGGCACGACATAGGATGATCGGTTTTCGCGAGCTCCGAGAGCAGCCACTCCATTTTGTTCTGCTCCAGCGGCATGTTGACCTTGATGGCGGCGTGGCAGGCGATGGAGGCGGCAATGCGTCCACGAATCTTCTCCAGATTCAGTGATTGTTCTTCGCGGGAAATCTGATCGAGCAGTTCGTGCAGCATCTTTTCGACTGCGGCCGCATCCACTCCCGCCGGCGCAACTTTCACCGCAACGCTTCGCGCTCCAAACGGCTCAGCCTCGAATCCGTTGTGCTGCAGTTCGTCGGCGATTTCCGCAAACACCGCTTGTTGCGCCGGAGAAAGCTCCAGCACGATCGGCATCAGCAGCCGCTGGCTCTCAACTTTCTGCACCGCCCGTTGCTTCAGCACGCGCTCGAACAGCACACGCTCGTGCGCCACGTGCTGATCGACAATCCATAGTCCATCTTCATTCACTGCGAGAATGAACGAATTGCGAATCTGTCCTAACGGGCGCAGCGTAGAAAGCGCCGCCAGCGTTGGTTCTTCTTCCCGAGCCTCGAGCTCCGGGGCGCAGCCGTTATCCGGAATCGCCTCGACGAAGCGGCTCTCAAATCCGCGCGCGATGGAAATCGCCGCATTCGCGTCGACCGCAATGCCGCCCTCGAACTGAAACCGCGCCGAAACCTGTGGCGCAACCGGCGCTTGCAGCGCAAACCCAGCACCTCCCGCAGGTTCATACAAAGTTCGCGCCCCGGACTCAGCCAGGATGTCAGATGGCGGTTCCCACTCCCGCGCGCCCGGCGTCAGACCCGAACTGGCCGTCGCGTGAGCGTGAATTTCAGTGGTGAACTGCGGCGCCGGGCGCGCCTTCATCAGCGCCGCGCGCACCGTGTCCCGCACAAAATCATGCAGCACGGTTGACTGCCGAAAGCGCACTTCCGTTTTTGAAGGATGAACATTCACATCCACTTCACCCGCAGGCAATTCCAGAAACAGCAGCACCACGGGATACACGCTCGGCGGAATAATGTTGCGATACGCCTCGGTCAGTCCATGCTGCACCAACCGATCACGAATCAGCCTGCCGTTCACGAAAACATAAATCGAATTGCGATTCAGCTTCTGGATCTCCGGCTTCGAAACGAAGCCGTGCAGCCGCATCTGGCCGGGTTCGGCATTTTCCTGCAGATCCCCGTTGTCCTCCTCCTTCCTCCGCCATGGCGGAGGCTGCGGCAAGCCAACATGTTCGAGCGCCTGCACCGCCGCCACTGCTATGAGCTGGTCTAGCGTCTCTTTTCCGAACACCTGATAAACGCGCTCGCTATATCCCGCTACCGGAGGCGCGACCAGCATGGCATTGGTAGCCGAATGCAATTCAAAATGCTTTTCCGGATGAGCCAGGGCGTAGTGGGTCACCAGCGATGCGATGTGCGAGAGCTCAGTGGACTCCGCCTTCAAAAACTTTTTGCGCGCCGGCGTATTGAAAAAAAGATCGCGCACCGTAATCGATGTGCCTTCTGGCAATCCTGCCTCGTCGACGCGCGACATCTTGCCGCCGTTGATTTCAATAATTGTGCCTGAGGCGAGAGCCGCAGATTCCACCGCGCAGGTCTCCAGCCGTAGCCGCGACACTGAGGCGATAGAGGGAAGCGCTTCGCCGCGAAATCCCAGCGTGGCCACGCTCAACAAATCTTCGGCATCCTTGATTTTCGACGTCGCGTGGCGCTCGAACGCCAGCATGGCATCGTCGCGAACCATGCCGCATCCGTTGTCAGTGATCTGAATTAATTTCTTTCCACCCGCCTCGACGCTGATCTTGATTCGCGTGGCACCCGCATCCAGGGCGTTCTCCAGCAACTCTTTCACTACTGACGCCGGCCGCTCCACCACCTCGCCGGCGGCGATCTTGTTGGCAACCTGCTCGGAAAGTACGTGAATGCGGCCCATGAAACAGTCTCGGTTCTCGGTTTTCAATCGATGCGGAGGATAGGTCAGTTTCGCAGAAGGCAGAGCGGAAGGCAAAGATGGGAAAGCACGGAAGGCCCGCCAACGAAAACTGCTGGTACTATTTATTCTTATCTTTATCGTCTCCTCTTGCAACGGAGTGATCGAATGATCCGGCCCTTTAAAGGCATGAAGCCTACGATTCCGGCGAGCTGTTATGTGGACGAGTCGGCGCAGATTATCGGCGACGTGGTTCTCGGCGAGCATGCGTCCGTCTGGATGAACGCGGTGGTGCGCGGCGACGTCTATGCCATCCGCATCGGGGCGCACTCGAACATTCAGGACTGCAGCGTGTTGCATGGCATGAAAAATACTTACGGGGTTACGCTCGGCGAACATGTGACCGTGGGTCACTCGGTAACCCTGCACGGCTGCGTGATCGAAGACCGCTGCCTGATCGGCATGGGCTCGATTATTCTGAATGGCGCGAAGATCGGCGCCGGATCGATTATCGCCGCCGGCACTCTAATCCCCGAGCGGACGGTGGTTGAACCGGGCTCGCTATGGATGGGATCTCCAGGAAAGTTTCGCCGGAAACTGGATGCCGACGATGCGGAGACGATTATGAAATATGCGAGAAATTATCTGGGATATACGGAAGAGTATTTGCGCGAGCGGTAGGGCGATTGTCATCCTGAGCGGAGAAAACCGATTCGCTTTGCGAATCGGTTTGCGGAGTCGAAGGATCCCTGCTTTCTACAATCGCGTTAGGCGTTTTTCAACTGAGTCGATGAGGCCCGAGAACCCCGGGAATGTTTAATCTGCGAGGGATCCTTCGACTGCGACTTGTCTTTCGGAGGCCGAAAGACAAGTCTTCGCTCAGGATGACATTTGAAGAATGAGACAAAATGATTAAAGCTGTCCGAGGAACGCGCGATCTTCTTCCGCCGGAAACGGCGCTGTGGAATTTTGTGGAGTCGACGGCACGCGAGGTGTTCCGCGCCTACAACTTCCAGGAAATTCGTACGCCGATTTTCGAGTCGACGGAACTCTTTGCCCGCGGCGTGGGCGAAGAGACCGACATCGTCTCCAAAGAAATGTTTACCTGGGAAGATCGCGGCCGCGCGGAAAGTGACCGGGGACAGTCGCTGACGTTGCGTCCCGAGGCCACGGCTGGCATTGTCCGGGCTTACATTGAACACAAACTCGGTGACCGCGGACTCAACAAGCTCTACTGCATGGGGCCGATGTTCCGCCGCGAGCGGCCGCAGAAGGGCCGCTACCGCCAGTTCTACCAGATCGATGCTGAAATCATTGGTCCAGCATCGGCGGGCAGCGAGTCTCCGGCACGCGACGCGGAAGTGCTGGAGATGCTGGCCACATTGCTCGACCGTTTGGGAATAAAAAATTGGACTCTCGAACTGAACTCCGTGGGTTGTCCCAATGATCGAGCCGCGTTCAACGAAGCGCTGCGCAAGGCTTTGGAGCCGGTAGTGGGAAACATGTGTGCGGATTGCCAGCGCCGAGCCGTGACCAATCCACTCCGCGTGTTCGATTGCAAAGTTGCGGTGGATCAGCCAATTATTGATACTCTGCCGCGCATCAGCCAATTTCTGGATGAGCCTTGCCGGATGCATTTTGCAGCGGTGAAAGAAATCCTGACCAAAGTTGGCATCCCGTTTACGTTGAATGATCGCCTCGTGCGTGGACTGGATTACTACACGCGCACCGCCTTCGAATTCACACACGGAGCGCTTGGCGCGCAGAACGCGATTCTCGGCGGAGGCCGCTATGATGGGCTTTCCGAGGCTCTGGGCGGACCAGCAGCTCCGGGAATCGGTTTCGCGATTGGGGAAGACCGGCTGGTCATGTCTCTGCAGGAATCGACGCCGGCTGAAAGTGTGCTGAAGAAACCGGACGTCTACATCGCTCCGCTGGGCGCGGGAATGAATGCAGAAGCGGCCCGGCTGGCCCGCGATTTACGTAGACAGAATGTCGTGGCGGATTTGGGAGATGAAACTTTCCGGCTCAAGAAATCTTTCGAAACCGCGACCAAAGCGGGGGCAAAATATATTTTGATTGTCGGCGAAAATGAAATCCAAGCCGACGCATTCGCGTTGAAGAATCTCGCCACCGGTGAGCAGGTTTCAGTTCCGCGAGGCGATCTGGTGCGGAGAATTCAAGGGTAGCAAATGGGGAAGACTCGCTCTATCATTGACGACGAGACCAGGCGTTTTATCGAGGCGCAGCATATATTCTTCGTTGCCTCGGCTCCGCTCGACGCCGATGGCCACGTGAACCTTTCCCCCAAGGGCCTGGACACATTTCGCATTCTGGGGCCGACCACCGTCGCCTATCTTGATTTCAATGGTAGCGGCGTCGAGACCATCGCCCACCTGAAAGAGAACGGTCGCATTGTTCTGATGTTCTGCGCGTTTCAAGGTCCGCCGAATATTTTTCGTTTGTATGGCCTCGGCAGCGCGGTTGAGCCTCACCAATCTGAGTTTGCGGCTCTCGCGGAAAACTTCCCGGCTTACGAGGCCATGCGTTCGATCATCGTGATCGAAGTCACTCGAGTCACCGACTCTTGCGGGTATGGCGTTCCCCGTTTTAAATATGAAGGCGAGCGCGAACAGCTCGCGGCATGGGCTCGCAAGCAGGGGCCGGAGGGCTTGCAAGCTTATCGCGAGCGGAAGAATCAAGTCAGTATCGACGGACTTCCGGGTTTATCATCCCATACACAAGCGGTTCAGAAACCGGCAATTCCCAAACAAGATCGGCAAAAAGACGATCGGAAAGAGGTCGTGTGAAACGTTCTTGGCTTCCCTTTGCCGCTGTGTTTTGCTCAGTCGCAATCGAGATTGCCGCAATCCAATTTGCGGCCATTAACCTTGCGGCGCAGGCTCCGGCCGCTGTCAAAGTCCCGAGCGCGCTCGATCAAAGCGCAATCGCCAACGAGAAAAATCTGATCGAAGCCAAGAAGAAAGACGACGCAGCTTTTTTCAAGCGGACGCTCAGCCAGAATTTCTCCCTGGTCGGGGTCGACGGCAGCCTGCTCGAAGGGCAAGAGGCCGCTGCGAATTTAGGCGACTCGGATCTGGTGGAGCTTACGCCGTATGACATGAAGGTGGTCACACTGGCGGACGATGCCGTCGTGGTTACCTACGACGCTATCGTGCGTGAAAAACCCGAAGAGGATCAGGGACCTCCGCCGCGGTATCAGCATTTCAGTTCGGTTTGGTTGAAGCAGGGAGATGCGTGGAAGCTGAAGTTTCATCAGGCAACTGCCGCGCACTGGGGAGACTGGTAGGCTCGCCGTGGAATTGCACCGCACATATAGAATGCGTATCGTAAAATTCTTCCCCGGGAATTTACGGAGGCCAGCCTGCTCAAGGAGAAGCATATGAAACTACGCGGATCAGTTTTGATGGCTTGGGTCCTGGTAGCGGCAGCCGCTACGGCGCAGATGCAGCCGCCGAAGCCCGCACCGGAACTGAAGAAGCTGGATGTGCTCGTGGGATCGTGGACTCTCGACGGCATCATGAAGCCGGGAACGATGGGCCCGGGCGGGACTATGACAGAAAATGAAAAGTGCGAGTGGATGGAGGGTGGTTTCTACCTCGTGTGTCACTCGGACTATAAGAGTTCGATGGGAAATGGCGTGGGCTTGTCTGTGATGGGATATTCCGCCGATGACAAGGCTTATACCTATCGCGAGTTCAATAGTTTCGGTGAATTCGACGATTCCCGCGGCTGGCTCGACGGCGATACATGGACTTGGACCAGCGATGAAAAGATGGGCGGCACGACCATGAAGGGCCGCTTCACGATGAAAATGACTTCGACAACGTCCTATAGCTTCACCTTCGATATGTCACAAGATGGAACCAAATGGTCTACCGTAATGGAGGGCAAGGCGAGTAAGAAATAATTCTTCGTTCAATCCTTCCACCCACGGCACTCGCCCTGGAGCGCCAGACTCCAACTTCTCAAGCGGACTCTTCCCCGGGCGGCTTCGTCCCTGTGCCACGTTCTCGTACCATATAATTCTGAGCAATGACCTTCCAACAATTGCTGGATGGGGCGGAAGTCCTCGCACAAAGCGGGGATCCGGGCGTGAGCAGTGTCGAATACGACTCGCGGCGGGTGAAGCCGGGGTGCGCTTTCGTTGCCATGCGCGGCGAATCCAGCGACGGTAACCGGTTTATCGATCAGGCGATCCAGGCGGGAGCAGTTGCAGTGGTCACCGATTCGGCTGCCGAGCAGCAGCGTCCGAATGTGGGTTGGGCGGTGGTTTCGAATGGACGGCGAGCGCTGGCCCGTGTGAGTGCGAATTTCTACCACAAGCCAGCGGAGCGGATTGCAGTCACGGGAATCACGGGGACCAATGGAAAGAGCACGACGGCTTTCCTGGTGGAATCGATCGTGGCGGCGGCGGGACGGAAGAGCGCCTTAATCGGGACGATTGAATATCATGTCGCCGGGAAGGTTTTGCCCGCGCCGCATACCACTCCGGAGGCGCTCGAACTTAATCGTATCTTTAATGAGGCGCTCAGCCATGGTGCGACGGATGCAGTAATGGAAGTCTCTTCCCACGCGCTGGCACAAGAGCGAGTGTATGGCATCCCGTTTGATGTGGCAGTCTTCACCAATCTGACGCGCGATCATCTGGACTATCACCACACGATGGAGGAATATTTCGCCGCCAAGCGAGTATTGTTTGAGGGCTGCGGCACAGACGCGCCCCGGGCGGTGGTGACAAATGTGGACGATGAGTATGGCGCGAAGCTGTCGGAGTTCAGCCGGAAGCGCAGTTCGCTGGTTTTAAAGTACGGCTGGGAACGCGGCGATTTCCATACGGAGAAGGTGGACATTACAACCCGCGGAACCAGATTTGATCTGAGGACGCCGGAAGGGAACATCGCGGTGTTCTGCGCGCTGATTGGACGAGTGAATGTCTATAACATTCTGGCCGCGGCGAGCGCCTCCTATGCGCGCGGATGTAAGACGGATGCGATTGCGGCGGGCATCGACAAGCTTACCTGCGTGCCGGGAAGGTTTGAACGCGTGGACTGTGGCCAGCCGTTTACGGTCGTGGTGGACTATGCCCACACCGACGATGCTTTGCGAAATTTAACCGCGCTCGCGCGAGAGTTGGTGTCCCCGGCGAAAGGAAGAGTATTGACGGTGTTTGGATGCGGCGGCGATCGAGACCGGAAGAAGCGCCCACTCATGGGCGAGGCAGCAGGACGGGGGAGCGATTTCGTGGTGCTCACTTCGGATAATCCGCGGAGCGAAGATCCCTGCGCAATCATGAACGATGCTGTCGTAGGTCTGCAGAAGACTGGGGTTAAATACAGCGTCGAGCCCGACCGGCGCAAAGCGATTGCCTTGGCAATCGCCGACGCGCGGCCGGGAGACATCGTGCTGCTGGCTGGGAAGGGGCACGAAAAAGTGCAGGTCACGCGGGAAGGTGCGGTTCCGTTCGATGATTTGGAAGTGGCGCGAGAGGCTTTGCGAGCGGCGGAATACGACTGCGGGTCAACTCGGGCCGGAGCCAAAGGATGAAGCTCACCCTCGCCAAGATTGCTGAGTTTATTTCCGCGACCGGGGATTTTGTGCAGGGCGACTCCGTAAGCGGATATTCCATCGATTCGCGGACCGTGGGTCCGGGGCAGCTTTTCTTTGCCGTAAAAGGTGAGCGCCTGGATGGGCACGATTTCGTTGAGCAGGCACTGGAAAAGGGGGCACCTTCGGCTGTTGTGAGAAGGGATCAGCTGGGACGTTATGCCGGGAGAATAAAGACAAAGCTACTCGAGGTGGAAGACACCCTGGTGGCGCTGCAGGCACTGGCGACCGCCGTCCGGAAGGTCTGGGGCAAACCGTTGATTGCGGTCACGGGATCGGCGGGAAAGACTACCACCAAAGAAGCGATCGCTCACGTGTTGAGTTCACGGTTTCGAGTGATGAAGTCAGAGGGGAATTTCAATAACCATTTCGGATTGCCCCTGATGTTGCTGAGGTTAGAGCCCGAGTATGACTTGGCGGTGATCGAGATGGGAATGTCTCATGCCGGCGAAATCCGTGCACTGGCGAAGATTGCGGAGCCGGAAATTGGAGTAGTTACGAACGTCGCCGCTGTGCATCTGGAGTTCTTCGATTCCTTGGCGGGGATTGCGCGCGCCAAGTATGAGTTGGTTGAATCGTTGCCAGCCACTGGCACAGCAGTGTTGAATGCCGACGACGAATATGTATCGCAGTTTGGACGCGACTTCCAGGGGAAGGTTTTGCTCTATGGCACTCGTGAAAAGGCTAGCGTACGCGCAGAAAAGATCCAATCGAAGGGTGCGGACGGCACGGAGTTCGATGTTCTGGTCGGAAACACGCGCGAGCACGCAGTGCTGCCGCTGGTTGGAGAACACAATGTCCTGAATGCTCTCGCCGCGGTAGCAGTGGGCCTGGAAGCCGGACTCGAACTTTCGCAGGCGGTTGCCGCGCTGGCGACTCTGGCTCCAGCGGAAAAACGCGGCCAGGTTCTCCATCTGGGTAACATCACGGTGATCAACGATTGTTACAATTCGAATCCGAAGGCTCTGGAGGCGATGGTAGATGCGCTGAGTGCAGTGCATGGCAAGCGAAGGATCGTAATTGCTGGCGAGATGCTGGAGTTGGGCCCTGCGGGTGAAGATTTGCATCGTTCGGCGGGTCAGCACATTGCGGAGAAAAAAATCGATCGATTGGTTGGAGTGCGCGGATTGGCAGAATCCATGGTCGACGCGGCGAGGCGGGCTGGAGTTCAGTCAGAATTCCTGACGTCGCCGGAACAGGCCGGCGAGTGGCTGGCGCGCGAGGCGCGGGATGGTGACGTGGTCTTGTTGAAGGCTTCGCGGGGCGTGAAGCTGGAAAACGCCCTCGAGACCTGGAAGGCGCGGCGCGACGGAAAGAATTGAGATTATTGCGGGACGGAGGCTGATTGCTCTACTGGCTCTTGTTTGTGAAGCTGCAACATTATTTTCCACCCTTCCGAATTTTCCGCTATCTGACATTTCGCACCGCATTTGCCAGTCTTACCGCGCTGTTTACCGCACTGATTGTGGGCCCGCTGGTCATTAACCGGCTGCGCGAATTCCAGATCGGACAATACATCCGCGAAGAAGGGCCGCAGGCGCACCAGAAAAAAGCGGGCACGCCTACCATGGGCGGCTTGCTGATTGCCATCGCAATCTTGGCGCCGACTCTGCTTTGGGCCGACCTGAGCAACCGCTTCGTATGGATCGCGGTGTTCGCCACCTGCGCCTTTGCGGCGATCGGATTCACTGACGACTACACCAAAGTGGCGCATCGCCGGAACCTTGGCTTGACCGGGCGTGCAAAGTTGGGGTTGCAGATCGCAACCAGCATCGTGATCGCGGTGATGCTGATTGCCATGCAGACCTACGGAATGTATTCGACCAAACTTATTGTGCCCTTCATCAAACAATTCCACCCGGATCTCGTCGTTCAGAATCTGGAGCGGTTCCCGCACCTCTGGCCGCTGGCATTCTTGCCGTTCATAGCTTTTGTGGCGCTTGTAATCGTGGGTTCGAGCAATGCCGTAAATCTGACCGATGGCTTGGACGGCCTGGCGATCGGTTGCACAGTGATCGCCGCGGGAGCGCTAACCGTGCTGACCTACGTCAGCGGTCACGCCACGTTTGCGACTTACCTGGAGATTCCCAAGATGCCGCAGGTCGGCGAATTGACGATTTTTTGCGGCGCAATGGTGGGATCGTCGATTGGATTCTTGTGGTACAACGCGCATCCCGCGGAAGTCTTCATGGGCGATGTGGGATCGCTGGCGCTGGGCGGCGCGATCGGAACGGTCGCGGTCATCATCAAGCAGGAACTGTTGCTGCCATTTATCGGCGGAGTTTTCGTCATCGAGGCAGTTTCCGTGATCCTGCAAGTGGGATCGTATAAGCTGCGCAAGAAACGCATATTCAAGATGGCGCCGCTGCATCATCATTTTGAGTTAATGGGATGGTCGGAGTCGAAGATTATCGTTCGCTTCTGGATCGCGTCGCTGGTGTTCGCGCTGTTCGCGCTGACGACGCTGAAACTGCGATAGGGCTGAAGGCGAGTAGTTAGGAATTGCTGATTGGTGATCTTTGATTATTGATTGGAAAAACGGAGGGCCTTAGATTCTTCAATCAAAAATCAGCAATCAGCAATCGACTTACGAATGGAACTCAAAGACAAACGCGTCCTGGTCGTCGGCCTCGGCAAGTCCGGAGTGGCCTCTGCGCTATTTTTGAAAAAGCACGGGGCTCGGGTTACCGTCTCCGATACCAAAAGCGGAGACGATCTGCGGAACGAGATTCCCACCCTGCTCGATCACGGAATTACAGTGGAGACCGGTGGCCACGGCGAACGGACTTTTCGCGGCCAGGATTTAATCGTAGTAAGCCCCGGAGTTCCGGTGGATGCCCCGCCGCTGGTGCAGGCGCGTGCGCTCGGCGAAATGGTGATCGGCGAAATCGAGCTTGCCGCGCAGTTCCTGCCGGTACCGATCGTCGCCATCACAGGATCGAACGGAAAGACCACGACCACAACACTTACCGGAGATATCCTGGCGGCTGCCGGATTTCCGACTCTGGTGGGCGGTAACATCGGCACTCCGGCAATCTCCCTCGCGGAGCGGGCGAAGCCCGAGTCCGTGATCGTCCTCGAGGTTTCCAGCTTTCAACTGGAGACGATCCGGACATTCCATCCGAAGGTTGCGGTCGTGTTGAATGTTACCCCCGATCATCTCGATCGGCATCGGACCTTGGAAGCGTACGTCGACGCGAAGGCGCGTATCTTCGAGAACCAGACAAGCGAAGATTTTGCCGTGCTCAACGCCGATGATCCGACGTGCGTGTCGATGGCGGGGCGTACTCGGGCGCAAGTGTTCTGGTTCAGCCGCCAGAAGGAAGTGAAACAAGGTGCGTCGGTGCGCGACGGAGCCATTATGTTTCGGGATGGGTCTGGGCCTGAGAAAACGGTTCAGCGCGAGATCATGCTGGCTCTCGAAATTCCCCTCGAGGGTGCGCACAATCTGGAAAACGTTCTGGCTGCCGTGTGCGCGGGCATGCTGATGGGATGCCCTCCGGAGAAAATCCGCCAGGCGGTGCTGGACTTCAAGGCGGTGGAGCACCGGCTGGAATTTGTGGCCACGATTCGCGGTGTGGATTATTACAACGATTCGAAGGCCACGAATGTGGGTGCGACCATTAAGGCGCTGGAATCGTTTCCCGCGAATATCCACCTTATTCTTGGCGGCAAGGACAAGGGCAGCGACTACAGCGTTCTGAACGATTTGCTTCGGCAGCGCGTGAAGCGTGTGTACACCATCGGCGCGGCGGCGGCAAAGATCGAGTCGCAGATTAAGAATGTTGAAGTGATCCACGCGGAGACTTTGGAGAACGCAATTCGCAAGGCGAACGCCGTAGCGGAGCCGGGCGATGTTGTTTTGTTAGCACCGGCTTGCGCGAGCTTTGATCAGTTCAAGAATTATGAACAGCGCGGGCAAGTTTTCAAGGAAATTGTGCGGGGGTTGAGCTAAGACATTGCGATTTTGATTGAGCCGGCTGTCAGGCGTGCTGCCCGAACCAAGACAATCAACAATCAAAAGTCAACAATCAGCAATTCGCTCAGCATCTCCTCCGTTCTCCGTGGTGAAATGAACTTCCCATGGCAAAGCGGGTGAGCGTCGATCGCTGGCTGTTTACCGTGACCATGCTGCTGGTCTTTGTCGGGCTTGTGATGGTGTTCTCGGCCTCGGCGGTAATGGCGCGGGAGCGCTTCGGCTCTCCATACGCTTTTTTGTCGAAGCAGTTGATCTGGGCGGCGGCGGGCATTGTGGCGATGTTGATCGCAATGCGCGTCGATTACCGGCGCTACAAGCATCCGGCAGTTGTATTTTCGTTCCTCGGTGTCACTACGCTGTTGTTAATTTCCGTTTTCTTTCTGGATCGCTCGCACAATACACATCGCTGGATTCACGCTGGCGGGTTTTCCTTCCAACCTTCGGAACTGGCAAAGCCCGTTCTGATTTTGTTTCTCGCCTATTTTCTCGAGAGCCGCGTCAGAACGATGTCGAACTCCATCGACGACTGGCGCAGCACGTTAATGCCTGCAGCGGCGCCTGTCCTGGTGCTGCTCGGTCTGATCGTGTTGCAGCCGGATCTGGGCACGGCCATCGCTTGCGCCGGAATCGCGGCTTGTATTTTCTATGTGGCCGGGATGCGAATGCGCTATTTCGCTTACGCGTTCGGCGCATCGCTGTTGCCGCTTTATTTTTTGATCTTTCACGTGAGCTGGCGGCGCGACCGGATTCTGGCGTTTCTGAATCCCTACGCCGACCGCCAGAAGACCGGTTTCCACATCATCCAGTCATTGATCGCGGTCGGCATCGGCGGCGTCACTGGCACAGGCCTTATGGAAGGCAAACAGAAATTGTTCTATTTGCCGGAGCCGCATACTGATTTTATTTTTGCCGTGACCGCGGAAGAATTAGGTCTGGTGGGCGCGATGTTTATTGTTACGCTCTTCGCCTTATTCTTGTGGCGCGGCATGCGCGCTTCCTGGCGAACAGAAGACATATTCGGTCGCTACCTGGCGGTGGGAATTACCAGCATGGTGGTACTGCAGGCCTTCATCAACATCAGCGTGGTACTGGGCATGATGCCGACGAAAGGCATTCCGCTCCCGCTGGTGTCGTACGGAGGTTCGTCATTGTTCGTGACGCTGGCGTGTGTGGGTGTGCTCCTGAACATTACGAAGCAGGCGGAGTGAGAAAGCCAGCGCGGATTTTCACCGGACTAGACAAATTGGGAGCTAGGGAGGACGTTTGAGACGCCTATCAATTTTGCTGGGGCTTTGCTGTGTTCTTGGCCAGTTGGCAACAGCTCAGAAAACCGAGCCGCCTCAACACATGCAACTACCCCCTCAGGTACCAATGTTCTCGGCGGCCGATCTCGCTACGAAAGTTCCCGCGGCAAAGGCGGAAGACGTCAAGTCGATGGCCGCGATACTGCATGCCATCTACGATGTGATTTCCGGACCGGTAGGCGGCCAAGACTGGAACCGCTTCCGATCCGTATTTCTCCCGCAGGCGCGCTTCACCGAAGTCAGCACCGGGCCCGATGGCTCGAAAATGGTCCTCACCTGGAATGTAGACGAGTTCATTCGAGATGCCGGTGAAGTCTTCTCCAAAGATCCATTCTATGAAAAGGGAATCGTCAATCAACCGGAAAGTTTTGGCAATATCACACAAGTGTTCAGCAGCTACGAATCGCGACGCAGCCCCACCGGCAAGCCCTTCGAGCGCGGCATCAACAGCATTCAGCTGTTGAATGACGGTAAACGCTGGTGGGTGGTTTCGATCCTGTGGGATACCGAGCGGCCGGGTAATCCACTGCCGGCGAAGTTTGCTAAGAATTAGATCGGGGAGTGCAATTGCTGATTGTTGATTTCTGATTGCTGATTGGAAACCCCGCGCTCTTCAATCAGCAATCAACAACCAGCAATTCCTTTATAGTCAACTCATGCGGGCCATTCTTGCTGGCGGCGGAACCGGCGGACATGTCATCCCGGCGCTGGCCATCGCCAACGAACTTAAGAAACGTTACGCAGCCGAGGTGCTGTTCATTGGAACACCGCGCGGCATCGAGAATCGGCTGGTCCCCGCAGCCGGGTATCCGCTACAACTGGTGCGTGTGGGCGCACTGAAAAATGTGAGCTTGGTGACCCGCGCGAAGACGGCTTTCGATTTGCCGCGCGCGGTGTGGAGCGCGGGCCGCATGTTGAATGAATTCGCACCCGACGTGGTCATCGGCGTGGGCGGTTACGCTTCCGGTCCGGCGATGCTGGCGGCCGTTATGAAGCACATTCCAACCCTTGCCTTTGAGCCCAATGTTGTCCCCGGATTTGCCAATCGTGTGGTGGCGCGATTTGTGTCCGGGGCAGCGGTGCATTTTGCCGAGACCGCGAAATATTTTCGTCACGCAGAAGTCACCGGCGTTCCGGTGCGGCAGGCCTTCTTCGAAATTCCGCCCAAGCGGGGTGGAACTCCGACTCTGCTCGTTTTCGGCGGTAGCCAGGGCGCGCACGCGATTAATGAGGCGATGATCCGCTGCTTGCCCGAGCTGCATCGGCAGGCGCCCGGGATCTGCATTATTCATCAGACCGGCGAGCGTGACTATAATGACGTCCTCGCCGCCTATCGTCGATTCGATCAATCCGGATCAGGGGAGTCGGTGCAGGTTTTCAAGTTTATCGAGGACATGCCTTCGGCATTTGCGCGCGCAGATCTGGTGGTCTGCCGCGCCGGCGCGAGCACGGTGGCGGAAATTACGGCGGCGGGGAAGCCCGCGATTTTCGTACCGTTTCCTCGCGCCGCGGACGACCATCAGCGAGTAAATGCCGAGACGCTGGCGCGGTCGGGAGCAGCGGTGGTAGTGGAAGAATCGAAGCTCGAAGGTGTCTGGCTGGCGGAAACAATTGCTGCTTTGCTTGGCGATGCGCGACGATTGCATATCATGAGTGAGGCGGCGCGCGGATTGTCGCATCCCAATGCCGCCCGGGATATCGCGGCGATGGGGGCGCGTGTGGCCGGAATTGACGAAGGCGATAATGGAAGCAGCTTGCAAAGTTTGCCTGGAGACGATTCGAGCACATAGGGATCATGCGAGTGTGTAAGAGCGTCGCATTCGCGAAGTTCTTCTCCGGTCCAAAAGACTGATGACATATGAAAGGCCCTGCAGGAACACAAGTCGGCGGAGGAGTAGTAATTCTGCTTCTCCTTTTCGGGATGCTTTATGCGGGCGACTGGCTGGTTTGGAAATTGCGTGACGCGCGAGGTACAGGCTACGGCACAGTCGAGGTCCGTCAGTTTCTGGCTACATCATTGAAGGGCAACAAGACTGAATATGATATGACCGGAACGGCGCAGCAGACTTGCAGCCGGTCGATCTTTCCGCAGCAAGGGTATTCTGCGTGCTGGTGGTTGAAGCGGCATGCGGCGCAGTGGGAGTGAGTGACTCGTTGGGGTTGATGCCAGGTAGGGATCCTTCGACTGCTTAATCGCTTCGCGTTCGCGAAGTACTTACTTCGCTCAGGATGACAAAATATGTTTGCCAAGATTCAGCAAATTCATTTCGTGGGCATTGGTGGCATCGGCATGAGCGGGATTGCCGAGGTGCTGTTGAATCTCGGCTACAAGGTCTCGGGGTCGGATCTCAGGCATTCTCCTGTGACCGAAAGGCTGGCTGCCTTGGGCGCGTCTATCTTTGAGGGACATCGTGCCGAGAATATTTCCGGAGCCGAGGTAGTGGTGACCAGTTCCGCGATTGCCACGGAGAATTCTGAGGTCCTCGAGGCACACAAGTTGCACGTGCCCGTGATTCAGCGGGCAGAGATGCTGGCGGAGTTGATGCGCTTGAAGTATGGCATCGCCATCGCCGGAATGCACGGCAAGACCACCACAACTTCCATGGTGGCCGCTGTACTGGCGGGCGGCGGTCTTGACCCTACAGTAGTGGTAGGCGGACGCGTGGATGCCATGGGGTCGAATGCCCGGCTGGGGAAGTCGCGCTATCTGGTGGCCGAGGCGGATGAGAGTGACCGGTCATTCTTGAAGTTATCCCCGATTCTTTCTGTGGTGACCAACATCGACCGCGAGCACATGGATTGCTACCGCAACATGCGGGATGTGAAGAAAACCTTCATGGAGTTCATGGACCGCGTCCCTTTCTACGGCATGGTGGTGGCGTGCAACGACGATCCGTTGCTGCGGCGATTGCTGCCAGACGTGCAGCGCCGCACCGTGACCTATGGGACTAAGCGCGGATCGGATTTTCTGATCAAACTGAAGAATGGTTCGACCTCGAGCTTACGGGTTGAAGGCCAGCCCTTGAGCCATTTTCACGTGAGTTATTGCAAGAAAGATTTGGGGGAGTTCACATTACATGTGCCCGGAGTGCACAACATTCTGAATGCCACTGCGGCAATCGCGGTCGGAATCGGCCTGGATATTGAAGTAGAAGCGATACGCTCCGGACTGGATCAGTTCCGCGGAGTTGACCGGCGCTTTCAATTGCGTGGCCGCGCAGCCGGAATCAGCGTGATCGACGATTACGGTCACCATCCTACCGAAATTAAGGCGACGCTGGCGGCAGCCCGGCAATGCGGCTTTCGCAAAGTTCATGTGGTTTTCCAGCCCCACCGCTACACGCGTACCCGCGATTTGATGGATGAGTTTACGGCGTCATTTGCAGACGCGGATTCCTTATTCGTGCTCGATATTTATGCCGCCAGCGAAAAACCCATCGAAGGAATCAGCGCGGAAGTACTGGCGGGGACGATCCGGGAGAAAGGCGGACGGGACGCCCACTATGTGAGTTCGTTCGCGGAGGCCGCGAGTTCAGTTGCCGAACTCGCACAAGAAGGGGACATGATCCTGACGCTGGGGGCAGGCAGCGTTTCTCAATTGGGGCCGATGATTCTGGAGAAGCTGCAAGAAAAAACGCCAGTGTAATAGAACTCATTCCTTCCAAGCGGACCCTTCGTTAACAGTGTAAAATAGCGACATGAGCATGTGTATGCTCATGCGTAGGTCGGAGGGTAGGCTTATGAAAACCGCGAGATTGCAGGTGTTGACTACCCCTGCCTTTCGGGACCGACTTCGGAAAGAGGCGAAGAAAGCCGGGGTCAGCGTCGCAGAGTTGGTACGCACGCGTTGCGAAAGTGCGCCTGGCGAAGAGGCGCAGGTGATTGCCGAACTTGCCGCGGAGCTTCGCAAGAAGGTGCGAAAGGCGCAGTCGTCTTTGAGAAGTAGTCTGGCGGAAGCCAATGCAATGCTTGAGGAATTGAGAGCGCAACGGGAACGCCGCAGGTCGGCGGAGCATGCGTGAGCCTTCTCGCTCAAACCGTGGAGGCGATCAAGGATGCGATGAGACTGGCCGACGAGGTGCGCCGCGCGAGCGACACGCTTAAAGATCTCACCGAGCAGGTACGCGACCACGACCGCCGAATCACCCGCCTCGAAGCCCAATGGGAGACCGCTACCATGCTGTCGCGAAAGCGGTTGGAATGACGGGCGGGATGCCTCGGTATCCATTTTGAGGACGCTTTAGCCGGTACCTGGTGGCAGCGAACTTTCCCCCGGCGCAATCCGTATCTTTATATTGCTAACGGATTCCCGCGCGACTCGTCCAATCTGCCATAAGGGGTTCAAGGCAATGAAATCTACACAAGCATGGGGATGGCTAATAGCTGGCGTTCTGGCGCTAGGATTGAATGGCATTTACCAGGACGGCGGCACGGCTTGGGCACATGGCGCGGTGACGCATCTCATCGTGGGCGTTACCAATCGAGCCGAAGGTGTTCTGGCGCTGGCGGCAGGGCGCGCTGACTGGTTCGCGGCAAAAAGCGAGATGCTAGCCGCAAAGCATGAGACCACCTCGTGCCGGTGGGCTACGGCAATGGCGCGGATGCAGTCGAAGATGGCGCGGGCCCAGAGCGGAATGGCGCGCTTTGAAGCCATGTCGGCTCGAGAGGAGGTCCAGTTCGCACGGCTGGAAGCCAGCCGGGAGCGGGCTGAAGCGGAGATTGAGTCGCAGGTTGCGCGCATAAGCGTGGCCGCGCCCGGGTTGGATCGCGTGGTTTGTCCGCGAGTACATGTGAGCATTCCCCAAGTCCGAATTTCGGTTCCTGGGACGCAAGTACAGACTGTAAGCTTCGAGAACGAATAACATCCTCTTCCTCCTGTGGGCGGACGCGCAGCCCGTTTCGCGCCCGCCCTTAGATACATGTTTTTCTTCTGACAGCCAAACTGTTGCCTCCATGCGAATAGCCGCTCCGCAGTTTCCCTCCTGATGGCCAACCCGGTTCCTGCCTGTGCAAAAGTTCAATAATTTTTCTGTCTCACTTCGCGAAATGAAGTTATAGTTTGAGTGCTCAGCGATTTCACAGCGACAACTAATCTGAATTGATGGCACGGAAGTTGGGTTCCACCATCTTGCAGGAGGAGTTGTACCCACCCAGCGCGGGCAACGCGCGGCCGGGTCTCCATGGTCTGGATGGACATGACTTGGAGATGGACGATGCGCGCCTCGTCGACTTGGATGTTGATGAGGAATCGCCGTTTCTACGCGGTCAGAAGCGAGTCTCCGCCCGCCGAAGTTCTCTCCCCAAGAAAACCGCAAACCGTCTGTTGTGGGGCATAGCTGCCGCCGCGGTTGTGTGCGTGGCTGCTCTGTGCTCTGCCGCGCTCTATCACTACGGTGAGCACTCATGGCGCTTCCGCGTTGAATCGAGCGACAACATTCAAGTCGCTGGAATGCAGAATGTGACCAAGTCGCAAATTATGGAAGTGTTGGGCGCCGACATTGGGCGCAACATTTTCTTTATTCCGCTGGCGCAGCAGAAGGCGCAGCTGGAGCAGATTCCATGGGTGGAATCGGCCAGCGTGATGCGCTTTGTTCCCAACCGCCTGCAGGTGGAAATTCACGAGCGCACTCCGGTGGCGTTCGCGCGCGTGGGTCCGCGCATGTTGTTGATCGACGCTGGCGGCACACTGATGGAACTGTCGCCGAAACATAAATATTCTTTCCCCGTGATTATCGGAATGAATCCTGGCGAGCCGCTTTCCACTCGCACGCCGCGCATGAAAGCTTATACCCAGATGGTGCATGAACTGGATTCCGGCGGAGCCCGCTATTCGCAGGATCTGAGTGAAGTGGATCTCTCTGATCTGGAGGATGTAAAGGTGCGAGTAAACGATCCCGCGGGCGATGTGCTGGTCCATCTGGGCTCGTCGGATTATCTGCGGCGCTACAAGATTTTTGTCAGCCACGCGCAGGCATGGCGGCAGCAGTTCCAGAAGCTCGAATCTGTCGATCTGCGCTACGACAACCAGATCATCGTCAATCCGGATATGGCGAAGCCCGCGCCCTCGAAGCAGAATGTTGCGAAAGCGCAGGCGACGGGCAGAGTCAAGCCCGTGTCGTTGCTGACGCGCGTGGGCCCGAATGATCGGCCTCTGCCCAAGCCCGCCTTCGAGCTGACGGCGAAGAAGCTTGATCCCAAGGCCACAACCCCTTCAACCAGGAAAGTCGGCACCAAGGCTAGCTCGAACAAAACAACGACGATCTCGCCGAACCCAGCTGTCGCAAAGAAGTCGATCACTGCCGCGAAATCGGAGACCGACAAGCTCTCCAAAAAGCGAGCCATGCCAGTCGCAGCGCGGCGGAAAATTGAGCACAAGAAAACGCCAACTAGAAAATCAGCCGTGACTGCTAAGCCTGCCGGTCATACAGGCGGACGGAAGCCGAGCCCGGCGATTGCAAAGAGTCAGACGAATCCGGAGCCGAGCGACTGAACTTTTCACAACGCCGTGTCACGAAGAATGCAAAGCAAAATTTTCACCGGAAACGATTAACGGGAACCGATAAAAGATGGCGAACCAGCAGCGGAATTTTCTTACGGCGATTGATGTAGGCAGCGCCAAGACATGCGCGCTCATGGCAGAGGTGACCGACTGCGGCCTGCGCTATCGCGGGCACGGCGTTGCCGAATCGCGCGGCTCCCGCAAGGGCGTGATCGTGGACCTGGAAAAGGCCATTGCGGCCATTCAGAAGGCTGTAGAGGCGGCTGAGGATGTGGCAGGCGCGGCAGTGGAACATGCCATTGTCGGCATCGGCGGAGCTCACGTGCGTGGAGTCAACAGCCACGGTGGCATCAGCCTGGGATCGCGTCCCCGGGAGATTGGCCGGGATGAGATCAAACAAGCAGTCGAACGGGCGCGCGCGATTCCGCTGCCGGAGGGTCGCGAAGTGCTGCACCTTCTGCCGCAGGAATTCATTCTTGACGATCAGGCCGGGGTCCACGATCCGCTCGGAATGATGGCTGCAAAGCTGGAAGTAAGAGTTCATCTGATTACCGCGGCGGCCAGTGCAACCCAGAACGTAATTACCGCGGTGAACCGCGCCGGTGTGCACGTGGATGACACTGTGTTCGAACCGCTGGCGGCGGCCGATTCCGTGCTGCGTGCCGACGAGCGCGAGTTGGGAGTGTGCCTGGCGGATATCGGCGCTGGTTCGACGGAACTGGTGGTTTTCCTGCAAGGAGCCGTCGCGTACACGGGTGTAATTCCGGTGGGTGGCGATCACTTCACCAGCGATCTCTCGATGGGCATGTGCACGCCGCTGGCGGACGC
>JBAVGI010000044.1:0-29969 GCA_049684755.1 Candidatus Sulfotelmatobacter sp. | reverse complement strand
GGCCTGCGCCATATGCTGACGTCCAAGGCGCACAAGCGCAAACGCAAGCTGGGCACCGCTACGCTGGTCAGCCCCGGAGATCTTCACAAAGTGAAGCGGATGATTCCGTATCAGTAAAGAGCATTGTTGATTTTGTGATTGCTGATTGTTGATTGAAAATCTTGTTTCCACTAGTGGGTTAATCAACAATTATGAAATCATCAATCAGCAATTGCTTGAGGCGCGTGAAGAGGTCAGAGATCGCCGCAATGGTGAATCGCCCTTACCTCCAGCCGCCAGTACATAGAAAGCAAAAAGGAGAGCACTATGCCACGTGTAAAACGCGGAACCAAACGCCGCGCCAAACGCAAAAGAATATTAGACCGTGCGAGCGGATATTTCCTCACTAAATCAAAACTCTACAGATCCGCGAAAGAAGCGGTCGAGCGCGGACTCAAGTTTGCTTACTCAGGACGGAAACAGCGAAAGCGTCAATATCGCTCACTGTGGATTGTGAGGATCGGCGCAGCCGCCAAGCTGAACGGATTGAGCTACAACCAGTTCATCCACGGTTTGAAAGTCGCCGGAGTGGAACTGGACCGCAAGATCCTGGCCGACCTGGCGGTGCGAGACGCGGCGGCGTTTGCCACTCTAGCACAGCAAGCGAAGGGCGCCATCGGCGGGGCAGCGTAGTTGCTCTTGGCTTTCTAACATACTCATTGTCATTCCGAGCCGCTCGCAGCCGCGCAACCCGCGGAAGGAGCGAGCGAGGAACCTGCTTTTCTGTCGTTCATAACAGAACAGCAGGTTCCTCACCGCTTAAGCGGTTCGGAATGACAACCTTTTCCTGTAGTCTGGACTCCCTAGATGCCTTACAGCGTTCCCAGATTGACGGATTATTCGGCGGCGGCCTTGGACAAGGCCGTCGAGGAATTGCTCTCCGCGAGCGATCAGGAGTGGCAGGCGGTGAGGAATGAGTCGGACTGGAAAGCCCTCAGGGATCGTTGGATGGCGCGTAAGAACGGCGTTCTCACTCAAGTTAACGATCTTTGGCTAAAGCCCGCGCCGAAGGAAGCTAAGCGCAATGTCGGCCAAAGAGTAAATCAAATCAAAGAGCAAGTAGAGAGAGACATCGAAAGAGGCAGGGGACTTTCCAAGAATTATCCTATTCTCCACGAGTACTTGTCGTCTTCCGCTGTCGATATCTCGCTGCCCGGCATTCGCCGTCCCATCGGTGCCGAACATCCGGTGATCAAAACCACGAACGAGATGGTTCGCGTTTTCCAGAAGCTCGGCTACTCCGTAGCCGAAGGACCCGTGGTCGAGACAGATTATTACAACTTCGAGGCTCTGAATTTTCCGCCGAATCACCCGGCGCGCGATACGCAGGATACTCTGTTCATCGCGGGTCAGCAGTCGAAAGCACAGCGCGAACGGTTGCTGCTGCGTACGCATACTTCTCCAGTTCAGATTCGAACGATGGAGAAGATGCGGCCGCCGCTTCGCATTGTGATTCCTGGGACGGTGCATCGCAATGATCCTCCGGATGCCAGCCACTCGCCGATGTTCCATCAGATCGAAGGACTGGCGGTCGACACCAATATTACGTTCGGTGATTTGAAGGGAACGCTCGATCATGCGATGAAGGAATTTTTTGGATCGAGCGTGAAGACAAGTTTCCGTCCATCATTTTTCCCCTTCACTGAGCCGAGCGCGGAGATGTATGTTTCGTGCTTCATCTGCGGTGGGAGTGGGAGGCGCGGGGCGGATAATGCGCCGTGCCGTCCATGCAAGCAGACTGGATGGATTGAGATTCTGGGATGCGGCATGGTCGATCCGAATGTGTTTGAGTTTGTGAAGGACAACGGATATGACCCGAAGAAGGTCTCGGGGTTTGCATTTGGCATGGGCGCCGACCGGATCGCATTGCTGAAGTATGGTGTGGATGATATTCAATTGTTCTTCCAGGGGGATGTGCGGTTCTTGCAGCAGTGGGCGTAACGGCCATATTACCCTCTGTCATCCTGAGGCGCGTTCTTTGCGCCGAAGGATCCCTGCAGTCTGGCACTAAACTGGGACGCTGGCGCCAAAGCTATAAATGAAACTTTCTTCACAATGGATTCGCGAGTTTGTTGAGTTAGCGGTCGATGACCAGCGACTGGCTGAGGATCTGACTGCTGTCGGAATTGCAGTGGAAGGAATCAGCAGAGCTGGTGCGGACACTGTGTTCGAGATGGAGATCGGCACAAACCGCCCCGACGCCATGAATCATTACGGCGTGGCAAGGGAGGCGGCAGCGATATACGACTTGCCGCTTAAGGCGCTCAATCCGAAACTACCCACATCTAAAGGAGAAGCAGATTTCCCCATTCAAGTGGAGGAGCCGCAGCTTTGTCCTCGTTTTTCTGCGCGACTTATAAGCGGTGCCCGCATCAAGCCTTCTCCCGAAAAGATTGCGCATCGATTGCAGTTACTCGATCAGCGGCCGATCAGCAACGCCGTCGATGCCACCAACTATGTCTTATGGGAGATGGGAAAGCCTACGCACGTCTTCGATATGGATTTGCTGGAAGGCGGAAAGCTCATCATTCGAAAAGCGAAGCGTGGAGAGACGCTGAAGACGCTTGACGGGGTTGAGCGCACTTTGAGCTCGGAGGACCTTGTGGTTGCTGACGCGAAAAAGCCCGTAGGCCTCGCAGGAGTGATGGGCGGCTTCGACACCATGATCACCGAGAAGACGCGAAATATTCTGATCGAATCGGCGTGGTGGGATCCGCTCACCGTGCGGAAGAGTTCGCGGCGGCATGGGATTCACACGGACGCGTCGCACCGCTTTGAGCGCGGGGCGGATTTCGAGTCGACAATTTTGTCGTGCGATTTGGTGGCGGCGCTGATACTGGAATCGGGTGGGGGAGAACTGGTTGGCAATGCGATCGATGTCATTTCGAGAAAAATCGATCAGGCTCCCGTGGTGCTGAGACTTTCAGAAGTGCAGCGAATTCTAGGCGGGAATTTGGATTCGGGGGAGATTTTTCGAATCCTGAAGAAACTCGGGTTCGGGGTGATTCCGGAGGGACAGGCGCACGCGCAGTTTCGCGTGCACATCCCGAGCTGGCGGCTGGATGTGGAACGTGAAATCGACGTCATTGAAGAGATCGCACGGTTACACGGTTACGACAAGTTCGAGAATAC
This sequence comes from Candidatus Sulfotelmatobacter sp., assembly GCA_049684755.1. Taxonomy (GTDB): domain Bacteria; phylum Acidobacteriota; class Terriglobia; order Terriglobales; family Acidobacteriaceae; genus Sulfotelmatobacter. The sequence goes on along the minus strand of JBAVGI010000044.1, from coordinate 26,798 downwards.
GTTGCCGGCTTTCAGCGGAGCAGTGGTGGAGCCGCCGCATGCCGCCATGGACACGACTTTGCGCGCGCGGGCTTTGGCGCTGGGATACGACGAAGCCGTATCGCTGACTTTTATTTCGCATTCAGACGCCGAAAGATTTTCTTTGGCTTCGGTACTGGAACTTGAGAACCCGCTTAGCGAAGAAGCAAGCGTGATGCGGACTTCTATGGTCCCGGGAATGCTCGAGATGCTGGCGCGGAACTTGAATCGCGGCCTGGAAAACGTGCGGCTGTTTGAGACGGGGCGGGCCTACGAAATGCGGAGTGCCGATCGAGTGGAACCACCGCGGGTGTGCCTGGGCGCAACCGTGACTGCGGTGAAGAGTGCATTGCCTGCCGCCGGCGTACTCGATGTGAGCAAGGGAGAACAGGCTGCGGCGGCCGAGGGGTTTCGTTCGTTCAAAGGTGACGTGGAGAACCTGCTCGCGGCATTTGAATACAGTGAGCTGAGTTTCGATCGAGAGACGCCGGAATATTTTCATCCCGGGCGGTCGGCGCGGGCCCTGATGGATGGGGCCGTGGTGGCGCAGTTTGGACAGATCTCCGATGAGGTCAGGATCGCGAAGAAGTTGCGGCAGGATGTTTTCCTGGCCGAGATCGATCTGGAGCAATTGCATGAGCACGGATTGCGCATGATAAAGTTTGCGCCGCTCGCAAGGTATCCGGCCGTGGACCGGGATTTTTCGTTTGTGTTTTCTGACGATGTTGAGTTTGAGGCGATGCGGCGGGCGGTGGTCGAGCTGCGCTTGAAAGCGCTGCGCGAATTCAGCCCGGTGGAGATTTTTCGCGGTGCATCGATCGGCGCCGGCAGGTATTCCATTCTGCTGCGGGCGCGGTTGCAGTCCGATGAGGGAACGCTTCGGGACGAGCAGATTGCGGAATGGTCGGGAGAGATCGTGGGAGCACTACAAAGGTTAGGGGGAGTGCAGCGGGTCTAGCGCGATTGTTGATTTGTGATTGCCGATTATTGATTGAAAAGCGCCTCGGGCATTCGACTTTCCACGCAGTGTTTGAATCAACAATCAGCAATCAACACCTTTTCCGTATTGTGCTAATCTTGCCAGCTAGGGGGCATTATTTCTTCTCTATCCGTCCAGAACAAACAATTTCTTAGCGACAAAGTCTCGCAATTTACCGAGTCGGTGATCCGCGAGATGACCCGGCAGGCGATGCTGCACGGCGCCGTGAATCTTGCCCAGGGGTTTCCGGATTTTGCGGCACCGGCGGAGATCAAAGCGGCGGCGCGCGCGGCCATCGAAAGCGATGTGAACCAGTATGCGATCACGTGGGGTGCGAAGAATTTGCGCCACGCGATTGCGCGGCAGATGGGCGTGTGGCAAGGGATCGCGGTCGATCCCGAAAAAGAAGTGACGGTGTGTTGCGGATCGACGGAGGCGATGATCTCGACCTTGCTGGCGGTGTGCAATGCGGGCGATGAGGTGGTGATCTTCGAACCTTTCTACGAAAATTACGGACCGGATTCGGTGTTGAGCGGGGCGCGGCCACGATTTGTAAAGTTGAGGCCGCCGGGTAACGACAGTGGCGAGTGGACGTTCGATGAAAGGGAACTACGCGCAGCGTTTGATAAGAATACGAAAGCCATCATTGTAAATACGCCGAACAATCCTACGGGCAAAGTGTTCACGCGAGTGGAATTGGAACTGATTAGAGATTTGTGTGTGGAGTTCGACGTTCTCGCGATTACGGATGAGATTTACGAGCACATTCTATATGACGGGACGAAGCACATTTCGATGGCATCGCTGGAGGGAATGCGAGAGCGGACGGTAACGATCAACGGGATGTCGAAGACCTATAGCGTGACGGGATGGCGCGTGGGCTGGGTGGTTGGACCAGAAAAGATTACGAACGCGATCCGCAAGGTGCATGACTTTTTAACGGTGGGTGCGCCGGCGCCGCTGCAGGAAGCGGGCGCTGCGGCGTTGAGTTTGCCGACGGAATATTATGGGAAGCTGGCCGAGGGATATCGCGCCCGGCGAGATCATTTGATTCCCGCGCTGGAAACGGCGGGATTTAATTGCTTTCGCCCGCGCGGAGCTTATTACGTGATGACGGATATTTCTGCGTTTGGATTTGAGGATGATGTTTCGTTCACGAAATATCTGGTGGAAGAGATTGGAGTAGCGGCGGTGCCGGGGTCGAGCTTTTATCATGATGCGAGAGATGGGGCGCGGCAGGTGAGGTTTGCGTTCTGCAAGCGTCCGGAAACTCTATCAGCGGCGGCGAAGAGGTTGGAAAAGTTGCGGCCGCGGAACTAATCTTGCAAGGATCCTTTCGACAAGCCCAGGGCAGGCGCTTTGGCGCGCAAGGAAAACCCGCCTCGGGATGACAACTCGTCAGTGCGCGTCTACCGGAGAGAGCGATGCTTTTACCGTGACCGTTGGCAATTCATCGCCGCGAAAATATTTTGCTTTTTCTTTTCCCTCCTTTACGTCGGCGGCTTTCATTTCGGGCATGGCTTCGTAGGGCTTTGAGTAGTCATTGGCAGCGTTCCAGAATAAGAAGCCGATGCCGCCCTTTTCTCTGGCGGTGGCCACTTGCACTTTGATGTACTCGGGCGAGTAGGTCTTGGTACGCCAGCGGAAGGCTTGCAGCCAGGGGCGGATGACGACTCCACTACCCTTCGTGATCAGCTCGAAGCGCTGCATGGATTCGCCGATGAAGTGCTCGGGGGCGTCGCCGGGATGCTCAATTCCATCCATACCGAAAAAGTGCGAGGGGTAAATCATGGGCGAAAGAACGTCGCAGTATTTCGCCATGCCGACGATGTCCTGTCCGGTGTGGGAGAGATCGACAGGGCGCTGCCACGCCATCACCCCGAAGACGTCGAGCGAGAGCAGGACCCCGGTGGGATGGAGTTCAGCGTAGGCTCGCTTCAGGAAGGCGGTGATCACGTCAGAACGCTGGAGCATGTGAGCTTTGCAGGAAACGTCAGCCGCGGGGGTTCCGCCTTGCTTCGCATCGGCGGGACGGGCGAGGTGCCCGTCGCCACATTCATCTTGTTCTCTCTGGTAGACGAAGCTGGCGTCCTTCTGGTCGCCTTCGGCGGGGAAGCGGACGTAGTCGAATTGAATCTCGTCCGCTCCGGATTGCGCGACGAATTTGGCTAGGGCGATGTCGAAGTCCTGCACTTTGGGTTGAGAAGGATCGGTCCAGACCAGTTTGCCGTTTTCCCGCCAAGGCTGTTTGGTTTTCTTCGATTGCACGGCGAATTCGGGGTGTTCGACCACCATGCGCTCGTCGCGGAACATGGCGATGCGGGCAATGGCGTGCATCTTTTCGGAGTGCAGAAAGTGAACGAACTTGGGCAGGTCGTGAATATAGACCTGGTGCTTGCCGAGCAGCGGATGCTCGAACGGAATGTTGACGCTGCCATCGGAGTCTTTGATGTCGAAGACCACGGCGTTGCCTCCGACCTCGCGCCAGTGGCGGATGATGCGGATCCCATGTTCGCTGGCGGCCATGATGCCGGTGAGGTAGATGGCGCGGACTTCAAAATCCCTGGCGACAGGAACAGTTTTTTCGACGATAGGCGCGGGCAGAATTCCGGGGACGGTGATCTGTTCGCCGGCCTTGAGAATGTTGCCGGATCGATTGCCGTTCAGGCTGCGTATGGCGTCGGCTAATTCCGATGAGGTCAGGTACGAGGTGTTCTTCAGGTATTGGCGGGCAAGAGCCGGAATCGTGTCTCCGCGTTTCGCGGTGTAGAGCAGTGTTGAAGGGGACGATGTGGGTTGCGGCGAGGAAATGTCCGACGGTTTCGTTGCTGGGACTGTCGCGCTGACCGGCTCCAGATGCGCACCTTGCGGCGATTGCGCAGCCGGGGATTGGGCTGCCTCCGCGGAGGAAGAGTGGGAGTTCAGCCGAACCGCGGCCAGAGCAAAGAGAACACACGACACTGCTGAGATAGTGAGGATAGACGAGCGACGCACAGTAGCCTCCGAGAACGGCCTGATCGCGATGCTATCCCGCAGGCAATGGAGCCGCTAGTTACTGGCGGTCATCTCCCCGCTGGTTGAGTGTGTGAGCGAAAATCTTGAACACAGAGGACACGGGGGAGCACAGAGTAGGACGCTTTGTGGCTTGTCCCTTCCATTGTGCGCAAAGTATTTCTCCTGGGGCTCTTTCACTTTTCACCGGGCTCTGTTCTAATCTCGTGGCTAGGCGCGTAACTCCTGCCGATAGAGGGTTTTTGTTTCCCCCAGCAATTGCCAGGCGGTGGCCAGCGGCTTGCTTATTTAGAAGTACCGGGGCGCGCTACCGGGGCTGGCGAGCGACGGTTTCCAAATGACAAATTTTGTCATCTTAAAGAACTGGGGAGTCGCGAAGAAAGGCCCGGAGAATCCTTGGCAACGCAGGCAAAGGGCCGAGAATACGGCCTGGAAAAGGAACCAGACTCCCGGTGCAAGCCGGATCATTCAATTATGAGAACGAATCTCGCAACCGTGCTCGATCCCAACCGCCGCAGCAACGATGCTGGAGAATTTGAAGCCGCCCTGCGCCGCAAGATTGTAGGCCAGGACCAAGCTGTAGAAAAGGTCGCTGAGATTTACCAGATGTTTCTGGCGGGACTGAATGCGCCGGGACGTCCGGTGGGGAACTTGCTTTTTCTGGGACCGACAGGATCGGGAAAAACGCGAGTTGTAGAAGCCATGGCCGAGGCTTTGTTCGGTGATTCGCGGGCCTGCATCAAGATCGATTGCGCCGAGTTTCAACATTCCCACGAGATTGCGAAACTGATTGGTTCGCCTCCGGGATATTTAGGACATCGGGAGACTCATCCGCTACTAACACAGGAAGCGCTGAACCAGTGGTTCACGGAGAAGTTGAAGCTCTCGATTTTATTGTTTGACGAAATCGAAAAAGCTTCGGACTCGCTTTGGCAATTGTTGCTGGGAATCCTGGACAAGGCGACGCTCACGCTCGGCGATAATCGCCGCGTTGATTTATCGCAGTGCATCATCATCCTGACCTCGAACCTGGGTGCCAGCGAGATGACGAATCTGGTCGACGGCGGGTTTGGATTCGCGCCGAAGGTAGTGGAAGTCGACAACAATTTTGACGACAAGATTCAGCGAACAGCGGTAGAGGCAGCGCGGCGGAAATTTACTCCGGAGTTCATGAACCGCATCGACAAAACGGTAGTCTTCAAAACGCTGCGGGATGAGCATCTGGCTCAGATTCTGGAGATCGAACTCGGCATGGTGCAGCAGCGCGTTTTAATGGCTGCCGGAGCAAACCAGTTTGTCTTCAATTGCACCGCAGGAGTGAAACAATTCTTGCTCAAAGAAGGAACCGATCCGCGCTACGGAGCGCGTCATCTGAAGCGGGCGATCGAACGGCATCTGGTATTCCCGCTGGCCAATCTGGTTGCAACCGGTCAGGTAAAGCTGGGAGATTTTGTCCGCGTCGATATGGCAGCGGAGGCGCAAATGATCTTCGTGAAGGAAGCGGAGAACACCATGGCGCCGGTGCTGCTGGAGCGTTACGGGGCGGCTGCCGCTAACATGCCCGCCACGCGCGCGGCGCGCACAGCAGTAAACGGTCGACGCGACCTCGGGGCAAGCCCGATCGCAGAGAGCAAATAAGATATTTTAATTTTACAAACTCGCTTGACCGCATCTCGCGAGCCTCTTAGCGCCGGAAATTTTTCCGGCGCTTTTTTATTGGCACTGCCAGATATTCTCGTTTTCGATTTGAGGCAGCCTGATTTGAGGCAGCCTGATTTGCAGCAATAAGATGCGATTGCTCTGGGAATCCACGAGATACAGACAATGCCCGGAGTCGATCCACATGCCTGCCGCGCGCGTAACATCAGCGCCTTTGAGTGCCCCTGGATCGAATGAGTACGGCGCCTGGCCCTCGCGGGGAAAGACCTGAATTCGATTGAGAGATGGATCGCTAACATAAATAGTGCCTTGACCATCTACCGCTAATCCAGTGTGTCGATCGGCATAGACCAATTTTACTGCCCGCAGGAAATGGCCTGCCGTATCCAGAATTTGGATTCGATTGTTGCCGGAGTCGAGGACAAACAGTTCGTCGCCGCGCACGACCAACTGACTCGGTTGTTTGAACTCGCCTGGGCGATATCCGCCACCCCGCTTCCCCACTTTTGCCACAAGCCGGCCGCGGCTGTCCAGAATCAGAATCATCTGTCGGCGGCTGTCACATACGTAGATTCGCCTCGTAGTTGCATCGATCGCGATCGCGACCGGTGTGTCGAAGTACGATTCTTCTCTACCGAGTTTGCCCATGTGGCCGCGAAACTTGCCTGACGAGTCGTAGACGAGTATTGATCTGCTGTTCTGATCGATGACAAACAGATTGTCCCGGTTGTCGGTTGCAAGCGCGACCGGCGTGTTCAGCCGGTCTCCGCCTTTGTCGAGAAGACTATATTTTGAATGACGAAAATCAAAGATGTGCACGTTCCGGGCATCAGGATCGGCAACGAAGACGCGGCGGGCCGAGTCTGTGGTCACGGCGGACGGCGACTGCAAGACATCCGTGCGAACTGACGTGTCAGCAGGACCGGCAACAATATCGAGCGTCCGATCCAGAACCGGATGTGATCCTCTCACGTCGCCAGCCGAGGAGAAGGCACGCACAAAGCTGAAATGGGATGAAGTGTTTTGCATATCCGTTTGCGCTGCGGGTGAAGTGGGTGCTGATTTTATTTCCTGACTGAATTCGAGGCAGGGGGCGACGCAAAGTATCAGCAAGATAAAAGTGCTTTTCTGGATGGATTTGCCCACAGACACGAAACTTAACCTTGTTTTGATTCCATCGGAAATCCTGAGCGGGCGCACCGTCTCGTATCACAGCAAAATGTGACCTCCATCACAGAAGCGCTATTTGAGTCCGGCAGTGAAAGAGGATCTTTATTCGTACGTGAAGGTCAGATTGTCAAGATAGACCGTGTAGGGCGCCTGCTGGTAGTTTCCATCCATCTGATAGTTGATCGTTACTCCATACCAATTCACTGCTGAACCGGGATCGTAATACTGGTTGATGGTGTTGGTTACTCCATTCAAGGTTATCGACTGGTAGAGCAGTTGATTGCTGGAGGTGCGCTGGACCTTAATGGTCAGATGGTTCCAGGAATTATCGAGCGGGTAACAAGGAATGCCCGTGGGAGTCCAGTGAGCAGTCACGTTATTCCAGACATCCCATTCGTGGCCCCCGGCGATGCGGCATTCATGGCCCCAGATGAAACCGAGATTGTCGAAGAACTGGTTGATATCGAACTCGACAGCCTGCGAGAGTTCAAGATTAGTCCCGTAGAAATAAACGTCGTAAGTAAAGGTGTGATACGTGGAAACCAGCGTCTGATCGGTGTCTGGCATGCCTTGCGAAGAAAATGCGCCGATCAGGTGATTGTTAAACAGTGCGTCGGAATAAACAGCGGTTCCACCCAGGTCATATTCTGTTGCCGATCCACTCATGGACGGGGACTTGATTCCCTGAGTCATGGCGTAGGTGATGCCGTCACAAGGTGAAGGCGAGCAATCGATGAAACTCGGCGGACCCTGCCCGTATTCTCCCCAGCCAGCGCTTTGCTGCAGATGAGAGAAAGTGTTTCCCGGGTTTGAAACCGGCGTGTTCGCTACCGTTATCTGCAGGGGTTGCTGTTTTGATATGCCCTTGGAATCTGTAACCGAAATAGCAAACCCGAAGGCCCCGGCGGTGCTGGGTGTCCCCGAGAATGTTCCCTTGTTTGCGTTGAGCGCCAAGCTGGTGGGCAGTTGGCCGGAGGCAACCGAGAAGAGGTAGGGCGCCGTCCCGCCACTTACGCTGAGCGTAGCGCTATAAGCCGCGCCGACGGTGGCGGAAGGAAGTGTACTGGAAATCGTGAGTGCAGCGGTTGAGTTGGTTGCCGGGGGAGTGCTGCCGCTAGCGGGGGGAACAGAAAAGCCGGAACAAGCGTCGAGTACAAGAAGCCAGGTTAACAGGATAATCAGGGCCGCGGGTTTGGAAAAACTGGTTCGACGCGCAGAAGTTTTGTATCGCGGCCCGGACAGGGGGGTAAACATCCATCACCTCTTGAAAAGCGTTCAAGAGGACACTCAAAGGGAGAGTCCTTGGGCGGACTCTATCCCGCGCGCCAGCAGACAACCAGATCACCAACGGGAGGGACCTTTGGAGCTTTCTAATGGTTATTGCTAAGGGGTCATCCGCGCGCGACAGGGCTTTGAGCGATTCGCACCCCGTAGCGTTTGCATACTGCCCATCCCATCGCGGTTAGGGCAGCCAGCACGAAGAATATTGTCGCGCCGCCTTCTGGAACAGCTACTGGCCTAATGGGACGATAATGGCGCGGTTCGGGCTTGAAGATGATGTGCCGATCAGAATCTCGCCTGCTCACATTCTCTGGGGACTTCTTAATCATTGATCTATGCCTTCTATTCTTAAGACCTACTCTTAACAGATCGTGCTCGACAGATTGGGGCAGATTGATCGTACTCAGTAATGTTGTCGAGAGAAATGGCCTGAACGAGGCGGTACTGAAGTAACGATCCACTCTTAATCTTCGACAAAAAGCGGCCCGGAGGAGCCGGGCCGCGAGCGATACAGCAGGACAACGGGACTAGAAAGTGAGCTCACCCTTAATCTGCAGAGCGCGCGGAGAAGCGTCTGCGCCAAGGAATGAGCCGAAGATGCTGGTTGGGGTGGCCACGGTTCGGACAATAGATCCGAATTGCGAATTCGCGATATCTCCAATCGGCTGGTCGAAGTTAGGATGGTTCAGGACGTTGAACGCCTGTGCGCCGAACTGGAATTTCGCGCCCTCCCAGTGCGGAATAGGAATAGTCTTCATCAGCGTTAAGTCCGTGTCGAAATACCGCGGACCGTAGACTTGATTGCGGCGCTGGTTGCCGAAACTTGCAACGCCGCCTGGACCGACCGCCGAGCTGAACTCAGATGTAGTCAGGCATGGGGTCGTCGTCGCCGCGGAACTGCATGAGAGCGGCCCGACGGAGGAATTGGCGAACAAGTCCTGACCAAGAGCCGGCCCATAATTGTAGGCACTCAGCACTCCGGTGCTGCCCGAATCTATGACAGTGAAGGGCAGGCCGGTTCGCGCAAAGAAAGTCCCCGAGACCGTCCAATCCAAAAGCGCGCCCCACAAACCGCGCAAATTCGGCGTGTTGTAAACGTAGCTGGCCTGAAACTGATGGCGAGTATCGTAATCAGCGTTTCCGTAATTGTAGGCGCGGAAGTTGTAGGGATCCTGAGGAGCCAGAATGCTGGTATTGGTATCAAAGTTGTAAGGGAGAAACCCTCCGTTGGAGATGTCGTCCAAAGCGTGGCTCCAGGTATAACTCGCTTGCACCTGGAGAGAGTTCGATACGTGGCGCGTGAATTCCACGGTGAGCCCGTTGTAATTCGAGACGCCGGGGTTCGAGGCCTCTGTAACTACCGAGAAGCGAGAATCCACCGGAGCAGTTGGCAGACCCGCAAAAGCGGTCACCGGCGTGCCCGCTGCCGTGCTCAGCGCCCCTAAACAAGAACCGTTGCAATAGCTGTTGAGACCTGGATTCAAGAGAGCAAGATAACTTCCGTGATTGCCTACGTAGTTGAGTGAGAACGACATCTTCGGTCCCAGGGGTTGCTGGACCTCAAAATTCCACTCGTCATAGGTGGGATAATGGATGCTATTCGCGGAGTTGGTGATGGCGGGCGGAGTGAATAACGGAGCAACAGCGCTGATCTGCGCGAGATTCAGTCCTGAGCTAAAGCCTGTCGTGAACGCTGTATTGGAAGCGGTAGTGGCGGTTTGGGCGCTTCCGGGGAGGCCGGGAGCAAGCAGGCCACCACTAGCGACGAAAGTGTTTTTCAAGGGAGAGTTGGTGTCGAAAGAAGTAGCGATGGTTCCGGGGAAGACATCGGCGAAGATGCCAACGCCACCGCGAACCACTGTCTTTCCGTCACCGAACGGCTGCCAGGCAAAACCCAGCCGCGGTTCCCAACTGATGTTCTGGTAGTTGGGTAGCGCCTGGTGCAGACCGGTAACAATCGCCTGATTATAAGGCTGCGACGGGTCGTGGGAGGTGCTGTCGAACGAATTGCTCAAGCGGGCAAAGCAATCCGTCTGGCAGACAGGATTCGAATTGTGTTCGGCGCGCAGGGAGAGAGTGATCTTCAGATGGGGCTTGATGGCCCACTCATCCTGAGCGTAGAGGCCGAGAGCATAAAGAGAGAGGGGCTCTGTTGGGCGGGTGGCATAGGCTTGCTCGTAAGTGTCAACCGTACCGGCAAAGAAACTTCCTAAGTTGGCAAATTCTGCTATGGGAACGGTGGCCGCAAATCCCCCTGGCGAATAATCGGTTATGTCGTTGCGGCGGAAGTTCACACCGAACTTGAGGTTATGGTTTCCTTTTAACCAGGAGTAGTCGTCAGAGATCTGGTATTGGGTCACGTTTCGACCCTGAGGCCACTCAGAATACTCTAAGGGATTGGCAGTCGGAGAACCGGGACTCTGCAGCTCGCCACCAGGGAAGGCCAGATCATAGGGGATGAGCGCCTGCGAAGCGGGCAAATTTGCAGTAGCGAATACCGCGCTATACCAGGATCCCGAAAGAATGAGCTGGTTGATGCCATTATTTCCAACCGTGTGGGTCTCCTGAAACTGACCTTCGTATTGGGGTTGACGACTGACTGCGTTCAAAAGCGGGTTCAGGGGATCGGTATACGTTGCCTGCAATCCATGATCAGTTCGGAAGTGCACAAAAGCGCGGTCTTTGTTCCCGATGTTCTGATCAACACGAGCGGTGAGAAGCCACTCATCGGTTAGATTGTCGATGTTGGATTGGAACTGCATCGCGCAGGGAGCGCCTCCTGCCAGCGTGATGCCACCGTCGCATCCTCCGGAAGGTAGAATGTTTGCCGCACGGTTGTAGCCGGAAGCGCCGTTATAGAGGGAAAAAATCCGGTTGTAAAACGGGATTTCGGCTGCCGTGAGGGGATTCGTGCCGAGATTTGCGATGGTCGCCGACTCAAAGGCCGCACTCGGGACGTTCACCGGTTGAGCGGTGGGAATCAACAAACGCAGCCCTTCGGTATCCATGAAGAAGAACGTTTTGTTTTTCACGATCGGACCGCCAAATGAAGCAGCCCACTGGTTCGCATTGTCAAACGGGCGTGGAGTTGCAGGTGCCGTGTGATTGTTGAACCAATCATTGGCGTTCAGAACGCGCCCATTCCAGAAGTACTCCGCATTACCGTGAAAGCTATTGCTGCCGGACTTCGTCACGTAGTTAACATTGGCCCCTGCCAGTTCTCCATACTCGCCCGAATAGCCGTTGTTGACCACGGTGGCTTCGCGAACGTCATTGGAACCAAGGAACAGATTGGTCGCCCCGGAGTTGTTCAGGTTGAGAAAGGGATCGTTTTCGTTCATGCCGTCGACAGTGAAGAGGTTCGAAGTGGCGGAGACGCCATAGACTGCGCTGTTGCCGTAACCGGCCTGCGTGTTCATAGTGGCGCCAGGTGCTGTCTGCACGTAGTAGCTCAGATCGTTGCCTGGATTGGGCATGTTCGCGATGGTTTCCGGCGTGATGTTAGTGGAAACGTTTGCATTCTCCGTTTGCACCCCGTTGCCGCCGGCAGTTACTTCCACCACCGTAGTGTTGGCGGAGGCCAACTCGAGTTTTATGTTCAATGTGCTGGCCTGGCCAACACTAACAACTGTTTTTTGTTGAGCGGATTGAAATCCTGAGGCGGCCACAGCAACCGAGTAGCTGCCCGGATTCAGCAATGCGAAGCGGTAAGCGCCAGTGGATGAGGTCGTTGCGGCTTCCTTGGCGCCCGTGTCGAGATTGGTAAGGGTAACCGCAGCACCAGGAACGGCCGCTCCGGTGGGATCTAAGACTGTGCCTGCTATGTCCCCCGACGTCAGAGACTGCGCCATGGAAGAGGTTGAATAAAGAGCGAGAAAGAAGAGTAGAAACAAAATAAATTTTATGGACAATGAAACAGGAATATCTTGCGCTTTCATAAAAGTCGTTCCTCCGGCAACGGTTATATTAAGAAAGACGAACTCCTGGAAGAGAACTCACATAACAAACTTATGGTTGCGAGCGGAGTGTCGTCGGGTCCACGGCGACGGAGACTCAAGTACGTAGAACTGCCACGCAGAACAGCTCAAAGCGGAACTGAAATCTCGTGTCCGAGATAAGTGCTGGAAAACACCTACTACAGATGGAAGCGACAACGTAAGAGAATCTTAGGGTTGGCGGTAAAAGTCTATCGGGGAGAAACCGTAATGAGGTGCCGGGAAACTACCTAATTAAAAAATACTAAGGACGGATCGCAATTTTTAACCGCCCGCCTTCAGTTCCGTCAGCACTTGCTTGGCGATTTCTTTCAAGGTCTCGAACACTCCCGTGCCCTGAAAGGCGACGGCCTCGATTACGGCTTCGTTCTTTTTGCGGAGTTCTTTGCCGAGCACTTCAGTGGATAGAATATTTGGCAGGTCGCGTTTGTTGAGCTGCAGCACGTAAGGAATTTTGTTGAAGTCGTAGCCGTGTTCTTTCAGATTCGACATCAGGTTGTCGAGCGCTTCCACGTTGGCGTCCATGCGCTGCTCCTGCGAGTCGGCGACGAAGACGATGCCATCGACGCCGCGGAGAATCAATTTGCGGCTGGCGTCGTAGAAGACCTGCCCAGGTACGGTGTACAGATGGATTCTGGTTTTGAAGCCGCGCACTGAACCGAGATCAAGCGGGAGAAAATCGAAGAACAGAGTACGCTCGGTTTCCGTGGCGAGCGAGATCATCTTGCCCTTCTGCTGTTCCGCGGTCTTCTGGTAAATCACTTGCAGGTTCGTGGTTTTGCCGCCCAATCCGGCGCCGTAGTACACGATTTTGCAGTTGATCTCGCGGGCTGCGAAGTTGATGAAACTCAAGGCTTTCCTCAAAAGCGCGGACGGCACACCCTCCCGCGCGCAAAAATATCCCTTTGGGGGCTCGGGGCTTTTATATCACACGCGGGGGAGCAAACGCAGGTTACTCAGGTGACCCCCTCGCCAAAAGGGGGCTGAGAGGCTGCTCATCGCTGGAATTGTTGATTGTTGATTTCCTGATTGCTGATTGCGACCGGTGGCCCAATCCAATCGAAGCGCCCTGAAAACTCTTCAATCAGCAATCAACAATCAGCAATCGTCAACTCCTAACGCGTTGCAACGGCGGGATAGTATCCATCTTTCGCGTATATCTTTAAATGCGGGCGGTCGACCAAGACCTCGATGTTGCGATAGGCAGAGGTGGTAGGCGTTTTCGGACGGGCCGGCGTGTAGCCTAGAGTGTATTGATTACGGGCATCACTCATTGCCTGGGCGTAGGTATCTTCAATCGCGCTCAGAGAAAGCTCGCGATACACCGGAAGACCGCCGGTGGCAGCGACATACTTCGGCAAAATGTCGTCGTAACCCTCGTGCGGCAGGTGCAGCCGTTCGATCTTGTCGTAAACCGGAAGCGCCGCGCTTCCGACGGCCACGGCCTTAACCTGGATCTCCTTGGATAACAATAACTTGAGAACGTCGCGATAACTAGCCTGGCTCCCATACTCCCGGCCATCGCTGATGACAAAAATGATCTTGCGCCGGGTGCGGTCGCGCTTGCTCAGGTCAAGGGCGGCTTCCAGAATAGCATCGTTCAGCACGCGGCTTTGCTTAGGGGGCGTATACACGGGCTGAGTGGGACTTCCCACCGGAATTCCATTAATGATGGGTCCATTTGGCGCGAGCGGGCCGCTCAGCACGGCCGGGCCATTATTGCTGCCGCGTTCGTTCTTGATCTGATTAAACATTGCGGTAAGCTTTTGCGTGGGCGCGGTAAAGTCGCTGACCTCGCCTACCGTACTGCTGAAGGTATAAAGTGCCACTTCATCGTAGGGCGCGAACGCTCCTATCAGCGCGGGGAAGGTCTGGTTGACTTTCTGTACGGTTGAATCCGACATTCCCAGGTCCATCACGATCGCCACGGAAAGTGCGAACGGATCCTGAGTGAAGTAGCTAAGCTTCTGGACCACTCCATTTTCCTTCACGATAAAGTCGGTGGGAAGAAGACCATCTACTCGGCGTCCGTCGTTATCCTTTACGCTGACCGGAAACTGCACAAAATTGGCGTGGACCACATAAGTGTAAAGCTGGTCCTGCGCGTGCGAAGGCTTTGCCGGGGTCCCGGGCGGCAGGGTCTGGACCGGAGGCATCGGGGGAGGTGTGGAATCTTCTTCCTGCGGAGCAGCGCCAGCATTGGCCGGAGGGGTATTGGGTTGATTCGTCCAGGGATTCCGGTCTGCATTCTGCTGTTTCTTTTCCGGCTTGGGCGCGGGCGGAGGCGGGGGCTCTGCAGGCGTGGCCGACGGCTGAACCGTGGGCGCATCCGGAATATCGGAACTCGGCGCCGATTGGTTCTGGGAAGGCTGGGGTTGCTGAGCTTGGGGTTGCTGAGCTTGGGTCTCAGAGGTCTGTGCCGAGGCTCCACAAGAACCCGGGCCCAAGCAAATGGCAAGACATGCGACGACCAAAAGACTGGTCCCCCAAATGGATGGCGCGGCAATGCTTCTGATACGAGCCGACGTTTTGTCGCTCACACTCACCTTCCCAGTCTTCCAAGGATCGTCATGCTGAAAATAAAACCATCCCTCTTCATCTTGGGATGCTGAAGCCGCCCACTTGGTGCATCTAACGTTCAGGACTAGACTAACAAAAAGCTCCAAGAGAGATTATTCCATGTCCAGATTATCCGCTTACCAAAGATTTTTGCCTAGCTTGGCCTGTGCCCTCGTATTTTTCCTGACGGTATCGGGTGCAGTTGTGGCTCAGAGTTCGAATTCGACACCTTCGAATTCCAGCGAGGCCCAACAGGCTCCCGAGAAATCAGACGAGACGTTGAAGGTTAATGTCAACGTGGTGGGTGTCTTTTTCAACGTCAAGGACAAACACGGCATGCTGATTCCCAATCAGACCAAGGATGATTTCCAGGTTCTGGAAGATGGCAAACCGCAAACCATCAAGTACTTTGCGGCCGATTCGAATCTGCCGCTCACCCTTGGCATCCTCATCGATTCATCCCTCAGCCAAGCCAAAGTCCTCGACATGGAGAAAGAAGTGGGCGGAGCCTTCCTTCGCCAGATCCTCACCGATAAGGACGAAGCGTTCGTAATCGACTTCAATGTGGAATCCGAACTGGTGCAGGATTACACCCGCGACGTTCACCGTTTGCAAGCCGCGCTGAACAAAGTAAAGATCCAAAGCGGGGTGGTGAGCGGCGGCAGCGGAATACCCGGCCTCGGACAAGGCCCGGTCCCAGTTCATAACGCCCCTGGAACAGTGCTCTATGACGCAGTTTATCTTTCTTCGCATGACATGCTCGCCAAAGAAGTTGGACGAAAGGCGATGATCCTGCTTACCGACGGCGAGGATGAAGGCAGCAAGCTAAAAATCAAGGACGCCATTGAGGCCGCTCAGAAAGCCGACGCCATCGTTTATGTGCTGCTCTGCGCCGATCGCGGCTTTTATGGAGGTTTCGGGATGGGATACTCTGGCGCGAGTGAAATGGAAAAGCTCACCGAAGCCACTGGCGGCCGCATGATCAACGTGGGAAACAAATTCGACAAATTGAAAGAAGCTTTCGACCAGATCGCCGCCGAGCTGCGCAGCCAGTACAACCTGGGATACACATCGACCAACCCCAAACTCGACGGCACCTACCGCAAACTGGAAATCAAGAACAAACAGGGTTACAAGATTCAAAGCCGCGCTGGATACTATGCGACGGCGCGCGAGCCGTTGCCGCAATAGAAAGCGTGGAGCCGTATGCACGCTCTCGAGCGCTACTAGTGGTGGGTTGGATATCCCTCTTTCGCTTTCGCCGGGAAACATTTAGCCTGTATCACGCTCGATGAACCGGAGATTCGCCATGCCTTCAAAAAGCGTCTCGCCTTTTTCCCGCCGTTCGTTTCTGCAGCTTTCCGCCGCCGCTGCCGCTTTTCGAATCGTCACTGAGCCCATGCTGGCGGCCGCCGCCCGCCCGCGAGCATTCTCCAAGGACGCGGTGATGATCGACTCCAACGAGAACCCACTCGGCCCCAGCCAGTCAGCGCGCGACGCGATTTCCAACATCATCCCTCTCGGGGGACGCTATCTCGATAATCTCACCGACGATCTCATTCACCTGTTTGCCCAGCAGCAAGGCCTTAACCCTGATTGGGTTCACGTTTTCCCCGGTTCCACTCCGGCCCTCCACTTTGGAGTGATCACTTTTACTTCGCCGCAACGGACCTATGTGACGGCTGATCCCGGTTACGAAGCCGGTATGTTCGCGGCAGCGGTAGCCGAAGCCCGCGTGGTTAAAGTTCCGCTCACCAGGATCTACGCGCACGACGTGAAGGCCATGCTTGCCGCCGCACCAGATGCTGGATTGTTTTACATTTGCAATCCCAACAATCCGACCGGTACCCTCACACCGCACTCCGATATTGAGTACCTTGTCGAAAACAAGCCCAAGGGATCGGTCGTGATGGTCGACGAGGCCTATATCCACTTTTGCGATGCACCTTCTACGCTTGATTTGGTCAAGGCGGGAAAAGACGTGATCGTCCTGCGGACGTTTTCGAAAACGTATGGTATGGCCGGATTACGCTGCGGACTCGCTATCTCGCGTCCCGACTTGCTGGAAAAGCTGATGGCCCATGCAGGTTGGAACTTTATGCCCGTCACCGCTGTCGCCGCCGCCTCGGCCAGCCTGAAAGATCCGAACCTGGTTCCGGAACGAAAGCGCATTAACACCAGCGTCCGCCAGGCAACTTTTCAGTGGCTCGACACCAATGGTTACCGATACATCCCTTCGGAATCGAACTGTTTTTTGCTGGATACGAAACGTCCCGGCAAAGAAGTAATCGACGCCATGGCCAAGCAGAACGTTTACGTTGGCCGCATCTGGCCGATCATGCCTACATGGGTTCGCATCACCGTGGGCACGCACGACGAAATGGCACAGTTCCAGACCGCGCTGCAAAAAGCCATGCGCGAATCGACGGCATTCTCGCTGCAGCCCCTCCGGCCAACCAGAAGTCCCAACCTCGAACGCCTGCTGTAGAACTTGAGTTGTGGAGAGCGTTGGCGGCGGTACGCAGCGGACGCTCCCGCCCGCTGCCTTTGCCTTCGTTCCAGTCGCGGTTTTCGCGGACTAGTCAAAGTCACCCTGCTTTTTTCATTCACGGGCAATTATTAGTTTCTTCTTTCCTTTTGTCCCCGAACAAGTATTAGTTCCGGCGAAGGTCTGTATTGACCAGCTATTCGCGAGCCCTAACCTCATACTCGAGCTTACCTCGTCGATCACAAACGGAAATTCTAGAGGAGAATAAAAATGTGGCAATTCAAGAGTGTGGGCCCATGGGCGCACATGCTGGCAATACGAAGTCTGGTTCTGGCGGGAACAACCACCTTGCTCGTGCCCTTGGCCCTGGCACCTAGCGCCAGTGCGCAAATCAGCATCGGCATAGGCGTGAATCCGCCGGTCTGTTCTTACGGTTACTATAACTATTCACCGTACGGCTGCGCACCCAGTGGTTTTTACGGGCCGGGCTATTTCTATAACGGTGTCTTCCTTGGCGTGGGCCCGTGGGCGAACTGGGGATATGGTCACGGCTGGGGTGGTCATCGCTTTAACGGCGGCGGTGGAGGAAGATATGTCGGCGGCCGCGGCAATGGCGGTCACCGCGGCGAGTCCCACGCTGCGTCTCATGGCGCCGCCCCACACGGCGGAGCTTCTCACGGCGGCGGTGGCGGTGGCGGATCGCATGGCGGTGGCGAGCATCGCCAGCCTTAGCTGATAAACCTGACGGCGGCTGAAATAATCAGCGGCGGAGTGCAACAACTCTGCCGCTTTTCATTTCCCCGCAGTGTCGATCCAATCCATCACTTCACTCTGCCGTTTCCTCACTGACCGTACTTCGCTGCACGCTCGTCTCATGCGCCCGAATTATCCAGATGTAACGATTTGCAGCTGAAATGCACTATTTGATAGACGAGGTTGTGCGCGTGTGATTCGTCCCAAGTGAGGGAGCCGGCACGACCGGCGAGGTGGACATGTTTGCCCGCAAAGTTTCTGCTCTTCTAAAGCCGAATTCAGTTTCGCAGTTCGCGACGCTCATGGAGTGTGAGGTCCTTCCCTGGCTGCGAAAACAAAAGGGATTTCTCGATCTAATTATTCTGGTCGTCCCAGGTGGCAGCGAAGTCGCGACCATCAGCTTTTGGGATCAGCCATCGAGCGCCGAGGCTTACAACACAAGCGGCTACCCAGAAGTGCTGGAGATTCTGGAAGGACTTTTGGAGGGGTGTCCTTACGTTAAAACGTTCGAAGTTGTTAGTTCGACACTTCAAAAAGTTCCATCAGTAAAGCTCCCTACAGCCGAGAGTCTTCAGCAGACGGAGCCGACACAATTTAGCCATCCCTCCGTGTGAAATCACTCGGCCGGTTCTGCCCAAGCCACGGTCCGTTTCTCTCTGCTGCTCTTGTGCGCCAGAATCACCGCTCTCATGGTGCGCAACGCTTGGTCGGGAGTTACATCCAGCGGCGCTTTCTTCTCGATGGCGTCGCGCACATTGGCGTAGAAGCCGCGGTAGTCGCCGCGATCCGTCTTTACTTTCACGGCCGGCTCGCCGACAAGGCTGAGTGTTCCCCACAACTCTTCCAGTTCCACGCCCCAATCTGCGCCCCAGTCGGTGCCCTGAGGATAATCATCGGAACGCAGGCGCGCTTCCTGCGGATCCATTCCGTACTTCACAAAGGATCCGTTGGTACCATGAATAAGGAAATGCGGACCCGGTGCGTAGGCGATGATGCGGGCTCGGCCCATTGCGCGCAGGTGAGGATATTCCAGGCAAACGTCGAACGAATCGTCAACCTGCGAAGTTACACGCTCGCAGAATGCCGAAGCGGTGATTGACTTGGGCTCGCCAAACAGTACGAGCGCCTGATCGATGACGTGCGGACCCAGATCAAACAAGACGCCGGCGCCGGGCTGATCCGCTTTTTCGCGCCACGCATTTGGCTTCGGCTCGGGACGAAAACGGTCGTACCGACATTCATATTCGACAATCGTACCCAAACGCCCCGACTGTACGATTTTTGTTATCGTGCCGAAATCACCATCCCAGCGGCGGTCTTGATAGACGGTAATCAATCTTCCGCGCTGTGCGGCCAGACGTACCAGTTCTTCGGATTCGCGCAGGGTCGGCGCGAAAGGCTTATCCACTACGACATCCCGGTCGGCCAGCAGACATGCACGCGCCAACTCGAAGTGCGAATCATTCGGAGTTGCGATCACGCACAGTTGAATTTGCTTATCCGCCAGCAATTCGTCCAAAGTCCGCGCAACGCGGATATCAGGATATTTTTCCTGAGCGCGCGTTCCCCTGCGCTCCAGAATGCAGGCCAGTTCCATACCCTCGACACCGCGTATTACGGGCGCGTGAAACGCCTGGCCCGCCATGCCAAATCCGATTAATCCGACTCGCACCATGCTGGCTCCTTATTTTTTCGGCGCTGAATACTACGACCGCCTTATCAATTTACAGCGTTTTGCCTATATTGCGGGGCGCGGCGTCATCGTATAACGATGAAGAGTTCTTCCGCTGATGGGTCGAACTGAGAAGCCAACGTCTTAGGAGGCATAGATGCGATTCGGACCATTTTTAGTGATTGCTCTGTTGTTGCTCATTCTGTGGGCCGGTGGCTTTCTGATGTTCCACGTAGCCAGCGGTCTGATTCATCTGCTGCTGCTGTTTGCAGTGATTTCGTTTGTGGCCCATCTGGTTATGGGCGCGAGAACGGCTTAAAGATCGAGCGAAGTTGCTGTCGATCAGGCTAACCGGCTCCATCGCCGGCAACTTCGGCTCGAGATTCTCAAGGCTTCCCTTCACCGAGGGCAGCCTTTTTTATTTGTTTTGGCTGCTTAATTTTTTAGGATCTTTATTTCTTACGATCTTGGAGACGCCGAACGAACTTCAGTCCCGACCACACGTCGGTGACAGCGCAAACTTTTACATCTACAAGACCCGTAGTTAAGCCGATCTCACGCACAACATTTTCGTCTACGTCGGTGGCGACTCCAGAGCTCTTTTTCGGCCAGCTCACCCAGAACATCCCCGCTGGAGCGAGTTGTTTGGTCATCCGGCCGAATTCCTTGGTTAGCTCCAGGCGCGAACGTGTGAACAGCATGACAAAATCAAGCGATAATTTAGGTTTGTCGAGGCTGCATTCAGCCAGCGCGTCGGACAGTTCGGCGCGAACCTCGGCCGGCACATTCATCAACTGGACATGAAATCCCGGTTTGATCCCCAATTTTTTTGGAAGTGGTGTTCCAGAATATCCTGGCATCAAATAGACCGTGAGAAAGCGAACACCTTTGATTCAAGCCAGCCGCTGGAAGGATTCAAGCTAGCCGCCAGAAGCCGACAGCGCTTTTACTGCGCCACCGGGGCGTAATACCCGCGGCGTGCTCTGACCCGGAAATTCTTGCGGTCGTTGGCTACAATCTCAATAGTGCGGAAGTGCCCGTCTGACTTAAAGTCTATGGGCTTATAGGAAACGTCGTACTGGCTGCGCAGTTCCTCTTGAATCTCGGCGAAGGCGTTGGTCACGTCGCGAATCTGGAAGGGGAAAAATGCGCGGCCGCCGGTGGCGTCGGCGATTCGCTCGAGCACTTTGTCACCCGCTCCCTTGGTGCCGCTGACGTTGGTGCTGATAGTGTAGATAATCGCATCGGCGCGCTGTGCCATTTCAATGGCCTCTTCACGCGTTACATGGCTTTGATTGTCTTCGCCATCGCTCAGCAGAATGATCGCGCGCCGGGTTGGCCCTCCATGCGGCTGCTTCAGCAGCTTATCGCGGCAGGCATAATAGAGCGCGTCGTACATCGCGGTGCCGCCACCGGGGCGCAGTTCGCGGACTCCATGTCCCAGCTTTTCCGTGTCGTCAGTGAAATCCTGCGTAAGCTCGGGCGTGACATCAAAACCTACGATGAACGCCTGGTCATAACGCTTACGAATCGTTTGATTCAGGAATTCAATTGCCGACTCCTGCTCGAACTTAAAGCGGTCGCGCACCGAGGCGCTGGCGTCGATTAACAGGCCCACCTGCAGTGGCAAGTTCGTCTCCGCATGGAAGCTGCGTATCTCTGTAACGGGCTTACTGTCATCCACAATGCGGAAGTCGGCTTGCTTCAGATCGGTAACTCGCTTGCCGTGCTTGTCGGTCACCGTGAACACTACATTCACTTCATTGGTGCCAACGCGGATTTTGGGGACCTCTGCGCTCTCGGCACCGGCACCGGAAGCATTTTGCTCAGCAAAATTTTGCCGAGCTTGATCGGTGCCGGCTGGCGAGGGCGAGCTTTGAGCGGAAGTCGCAGACGACGGCGCGGGCGATGCTTGCGCTATCCCGTACTGGCGCCCAGCAGCCAGAAGCAGGAAAATGGCCGCGCATGCTGCAACGGAGCCTGTTGAGAAAATGTGTCTCGTAACAATGCACCCCAATTTGATTTCTATTATATCCGTAACCTCCGCCTTAGGCAGTGGAGTTCGGGCCGCGGGGTGCACCGTCGTACAATGTCTTTGGAGCTGCTTCGATGATGAGCCACGAAAAAATGAGCCATGAAAAGTTACAAAAAGGACGGGGCTGGGCCTATCTGGCCGGGATTGTCGTTTTTGCGGCGGTTGTGGCTTGGAAATTCTTGGGCCGGTAGACTGCGCCTTTTTGAAGGTTGGCCTCGAGTCAAAACCTTGAAGCAATTGGCCGGCTAATCTTCGCCTCTCAATTCTTCATTTCATCTCTCTATCTTCTTTAAAAACTCTCGCAGTTCCTCTGGCAATTCGCTGCGCAGGCCAACCGGCTTCGCGGTGCGGGGATGGGTGAATTCCAACTGCGCGGAGTGTAGAAAATTTCGTGCCAGGCTGATCGCAGCCGAGGGTCCGCGAGCTTGTTTCGGCGCACCATACATAGTATCGCCAACGACAGGATGCCCCAGTGTCGCCATATGCACACGGATTTGATGCGTGCGTCCGGTATCGATCTTCACGTCGAGCAAAGTGAATTTCCCAAACTTGGTATCCAGACGGCGCGCCACGGCGTAGTGCGTGACGGCGGCGCGTCCGCCTTCGAGCCGCGTGGTCATGCGGGTGCGGCGTATGCGATCGCGGCTTATGTTCTTTGTAATAGTGCCGGAATCTTTTTTCACCCAACCATGCACGAGCGCCATATATTTCTTTTTTACTTCACGAGCGGCGAATTGTGCGCTGAGCTTGCGATGCGTTTCATCGTTTTTGGCAACCACGATCAATCCGCTGGTCTCTTTGTCGAGGCGATGAACAATCCCGGGCCGCAAGTTTCCCCCCACGGCGGACAATCTCTTCATGTGATGGAGTAACGCATTCACTAGAGTTCCACGATTGCGGGCGTCATCGGTGGCGCCAGCGCCAGCGTGTACCATCATCCCCGCCGGCTTGTTGATCACGGCGAGGTCGTCATCTTCATAAACAATGTCAAGCGGGATATCTTCCGGCAATGCCTTGAGTGGCGCGCGCTGCGCCTCGCCGATGACGGTCACGTGCTCGCCTCCCCGCAACTTGAGTGAAGCTTTTGCAGCAGCGTCGTTCACTAGCACTTTGTCCTCGACGATCAGTTCCTGCACCCGAGCGCGGCTAACGCCCTCCAGCCGCATCGTGAGAAATTGGTCGAGGCGCCGGCCTGCATCTTCCGCAGCAACGGAGATAACAATGGGATTTGATTCCGGCATTCGCAGCGAAGGATACTACAGGCTATGCTATGAGATCGTCTAACCGCGTAACCTTAGTACGCATACCGCGCAAGGAACCGATATCAGCCATGAAGAAAAACATCTGGAGAGCGGTGATTGAAGTAGCCTTCATCGTCTTTCTGTTTTATTCCAATCTCTTGATGGGAGAGTTCGAGCGCTCGGGCATGGGGTCGAGAAGGGGTATCGCCTGGGCGCTGCGCGATGTCTTTACAGTAGCCAATTTCTCGATCGCCCTCATAGCGGCATTCATCGGTTACATGCTATTCGAGTTTCTTCGAAAGAGGCTGTAGAAGCCGGATGCGACAACCGATCGTTCAACTTCCTATTCCACTGCGTTTGCAGCAATTACTTGCCGGTACCATTCGGCGCTCAGCTTGGGCGTGCGCGTCCGGGTTTTGAAATCCACGTAGTGGATACCGAAACGCTTGCTGTAACCATCCGCCCACTCGTAGTTATCCATGAGACTCCAAAGGAAATATCCTTTGATCGGATAGCCCTCCGACGCGGCGCGATGCAGCTGAGAAAGATGATTGCGCAGATACATGACGCGGTCGGTGTCCTCGACGCGTCCATCGCTGGTGACTACATCATCGGCGGAGCAGCCGTTCTCGGTGATGTAAAGAGCATGCGGCTTCCAGATGTCGCTGACATTGCGCACCGCCCAATAAGTGACCTCAGGTCCGATAAAGAGCCAAGGCGAAGCCATATGCGGATAGGAAGCCTGGCGCTTTTCAACGACATAACCTGCGGGCGACGAGTCGGCGCGAACATAATCCGGCGTATACGCATTCAAGCCAACGAAATCGAGCGGACTGCCGATAATCTTCATGTCGCCGGCTTCGACCTTGGGAGCGTTCGCGCCTTCGCGCTGCAGATATCCGTCGGTGTACTTGCCTTCCATGATCGCCGTCAGGAATGGAGCATTCCCCTCGCGTGTCGCGCGGTGCGCCGCTTCAATCTGCTCTGCGTTCTCAATCACCGGCACATATACGGTGGCGTTTTCCGCGAGGCCGACTTGCGTGCCGCTCTTGGCATTCGCCCGGATCGCCTGTACCGCCATGCCGTGGGCAAGCACACCATGGTGGCGGATTTGATTCACCTCGGCGTCCGGCAACTTCAGGCCAGGCGCGAACTGCCCGTTCTTGTAGCCCAGATCGGTGAAGCAAACAAGTTCGTTGGTGGTAAAAAAATGGTTGACGCGATCGGACAGATGTTTCGAGACGTAGGCCGCGTAATCTCCGAAGGCCTTCGACGTGTCGCGTGACTGCCAGCCCCCGGGCAAAGCCTGCGGCAGATCCCAGTGAAACAACGTAATGTATGGCGCTATATTGTTCTTAAGCAGTTCGTCGACAACGCGCTGGTAGTAATCGAGACCTTTCGGGTTTGGCTGCCCGATGCCATCGGGAAAAATGCGAGACCACGCAATCGAAAATCGATAACACTTGGCGCCCAGATTTTTGAGCAGCCGGACGTCTTCTTTGTAGAGATGGTAGGAGTCGTCGGCAACGTCGCCGGTCTCGCCCTGAAAAGTCTTGCCTGGCGTATGGGAAAAAGTGTCCCAGATGGAAGGCTTGCGCCCGTCTTCGTTGACCGCGCCCTCAATCTGATAAGACGCGGTGGCGCAACCCCACATGAAGTTCGCGGGAAATTGCAGCAGGGTTGGATTCTGCGCCCACGCAAAGCGCGGAAGAGTTGCACCGGCCAGTGCGGCCGCAGCAGTTCCAGCAAGGGTTTTGCCGAACCGTCGGCGAGTGATTTTTTTCATGCGCTCAAGGTTACCACTACGCGCGCCAGGAATTGCGGCTTTCGAACGCGAAAATTGCCAGGGCCAGTGAGTTGCGAAAAGCTATGCGAAAGTCAATTGGCTATCGCGTAGCCGCAGCCGGCAGGGTCGAGATGTCTTTCTTCATCCCCGGACGCAGCCACCAGATAAGTCCGCCGCCGATCACCAGACCGATTGCGATCAACTGCGTCCCGGACATCGCGCCGCCGAAGACCGAGCCGCGTCCGGGATCATCACGCAGGAATTCCAGGAAGAACCGCGCCACGCCGTAGATAAACAGAAACGCGCCAAAAACCTGGCCATCGAATTTTCTGCGTTTCAGCAACCACATCAGGAAGAAAAAATTCGCCAGCTCGACCGCCGCTTCGAAAAGCTGAGTGGGCTCGAGCGGAACGTTCAGCGGAGTGCCTGTAATCTGATTCGCCAGCGGATTGCGAAATACTACGCCCCAGAAATGATGAGTCTCTTTACCGTAGCAGCATCCGGCGGCGAAGCATCCCAGGCGGCCGATAGCGTGGCCCAAGGCAAGCCCCGGCGCAAAGGCGTCGCAAGTTCCGAGAGCGGGCATGTTATGCCTACGCACGTACCACCAGGCGGCAAGGAACGCCGCAATCAAGCCGCCGGAAAAAACGCCGCCAGCCTGTAGCGTGGTGACGCTGAAAATCTCACGAGGATGTGCTGCGTAGTAACTCCACTCATTGATGACGTAAAGAACTTTGGCCCCGATGATTCCACACAGGACGACCAGAATCCCCAAGTTCCACGCGTTCTCACCGTCAATACCGAGGCGCTCGGAATTGCGCACGCTGATCCAGAGGCCAAGCAAAACTCCCAAAGAAACAAGGAAGCCGTAGGTAGGAAGGAAAAAATGTCCGAAATGAACTAGTTGTGGATACACAGTTAAGTTGGATGCAGGAACTACGGAATTTGTACCAGATTCAGTCTAGCAGGAACGGTGCAGGAGGACTTGGCAGAATTGTTGATTACTGATTGTTGATTACTGATTGTTGATTGAAGGGCCCAGCCGGAAGAAGACGGTTTCAATCAGCAATCAAAAATCATCAATCAGCAATAATCAAGCCGACCCACTGTGCCGTGTGACGGGCCGAGAATGAACCGTCAGGTAGACGTTGGGAACCCGCCGAGACCCTTTAGGCATCTCCGCATGGCGGAGCGTTGCACACCGGATCCTAGTTCGAGTCGAGTCCCCGTTCATTCAGCATTGGTTCAAAAATCGGTTACCGCCATCACCAACCCCGCAGGCCGGCTTTCACTCTGGATGCTAGGAGAACTCCCCGTGAATTAGCAATAGGGAACGTGTAAATAGTTGGCAGAACAGTTGCAACCAAAGTAATCTTTGAGCCGGATTCGGGGCTTGCAATCCTGTTCGTTGCGTTATCCCAAAGCGGGGTGGTCTCACGGAAGTCGATTGGATCGGACAGTGCGAGTTTCGGCAAAAGCCGAGACACGCGATCCATCGAAATGTGCTGTATGCTAGCCTGCCTTGCGGTTCTCGCCCAGCACTTCATCCAGCGCATTGGCCAGCAGATGAGCGCGCTTCTGATAATCAGTGGACCCGTGATCCTGCTTGCGCTTCAGTAAATGATATTCATCGGCGATATTCAGCGCCGCCAGCACGGCCAGGCGCACCGTATCAATGGTATTCGTCGCCTCGGCCACCGCGCGCATTTTGGAATCGACATACTCGGCGAGCTTCAAAATATATTCCGGATCAGACCCGCGCAAATTGTAGGCTTGATCAAAAATCTCCACCCGCACGCTGCCGTTTTGCGCGTCTTTCAGTGTCGAATCTTTAGCCGCTGTAGCCATGAGAGTGCCCCTCAGATTGTGGTCCTCGCGAAGCTAACTTGCCCGCTCCTCGGCAATCGAATCGATCTGTTGCAACATCTTTTCCACGCGGCCGCGAATCTCTTCGCGCTCCTTGCGCAACTGCACCGTTTCGCGCCGCAGCGCAACCAACTGTTCTTCACGTTCTTCCAGTTGCTGCCGGGCGCGCTGGGCATCGCGTTCCGCCGCAGCCTGGGCTTGCCGCGCGCCTTTGTACATCTCGATCGTACGGAAAATTTTCTCTTCCAGCACCTGAAAACTGTCCGCCGGAGCCTGTTCTGTCA
>JBAVGI010000043.1:0-3834 GCA_049684755.1 Candidatus Sulfotelmatobacter sp. | reverse complement strand
CGGCCTAAGGATGGGAAAGACGTTAAAGAAGCCAGCGCCAACCCCGTGCACATGGACGATGTGCTGATCGAAATCGGCGGCAAGAATACGGTCGCGGAGTTTACCCAGAACCTCACCGGCGCTTCTGCCGGCGACGAACGCACCTTCGACGTAAGCTATCCGGAAGATATTGCAGACAAGCGTTTGGCCGGAAAGACCTTCATTTATACGGTGAAGGTGAATGGCATCAAGCAGAAGAGCCTTCCCGAACTGAATGACGAATTCGCCAAAGAGTTGGGCGAGTTCACCAGTCTCGACCAGGTGCGGAAGCAGATCCGCGAGAATATGGAAGCCGAAAAGCGTCATGCGGCGGAGCATGCAGCCAAAGACAAGCTGGTGGCCGAACTGGTGAAACGCAACGATTTTGAAGTGCCGGAATCTTTGATCGATCGCCAGATCGATTTGCGCCTGGAGCGCGGCCTGCGAGCGCTAGCGGCGCAAGGCATGAAAATGGAAGACCTGAAGAAAATGGATCTTCCGCGTCTTCGGGCGGGCCAACGCGAGCAGGCCCTGAACGATGTGAAGTCTTCCTTGCTGCTCGAGCGCATTGCGGATTTGGAAAAAATCGAAGTCAGCGACGACGAAGTGAACCGGGAAATTGACGCGCTGGCGAAACAGTCAAAACAAACCTCAGAAGCGGTGCGCGCGCGTTTGACAGAGGATGGGGGCCTCGATAGAATCCGAATGAGAATCCGCAGCGAGAAGACCCTCGATTTTCTTTATCACCAGTCCGCGTAGTGATGAGTAAAGACGCGGACCACTTTCGACCCTCCCCTGGCAACGTAAACGTTTCTTCGGGGCGGAGTGTGGCAGTTCCGGTGACAGGTCCGGTTGAAAAATGAAACCAAATGATCCGCAAATGATGCTAGTACCGATGGTGATTGAGCAGACCGGGCGGGGCGAACGCGCCTACGATATCTATTCCCGACTGCTCAGGGATAACATTATTTTCATCGGCACGCCGATTGACGACAACATCGCCAACCTGGTGATTGCCCAAATGCTGTTTCTGGCTCAGGAAGATCCTGAGAAAGATATTCAGCTTTACGTGAACTCGCCGGGCGGTTCGATCACGGCGGGCATGGCGATCTACGACACGATGCAGTACGTGAAGAATGATGTCATGACGTTATGCGTAGGACAGGCGGCCTCGATGGCGGCGCTGCTTCTGGCGGCGGGTGAGCCCAAGAAAAGACTGGCGCTGCCGAATTCCCGCATTTTAATTCACCAACCGTCCATGGGAGGATTGTCGGGCCAAGCCACCGACATCGACATCCACGCCCGCGAGATCCTACGTATGCGCGAGATTACAAACCAGTTACTCTCCAAGCACACCGGCCAGAAGCTGGACAAAGTGGAGAAAGATGTGGAGCGCGACTTCATAATGAACGCGCAGCAGGCTAAGGAATACGGAATCATAGACGATATCATCTATAAGACCGTAAAAGCGGTATGATCGGCCTTCGCGCTTGATCCTGCATTCCGGGATCTGACCGCGGAAGCCTGTAGGGCGAAAGACAAGCCTAACGTCATACCGAAACTAGAAGGAGTAGAGCCGAGTGAAAACCAAGTCAGGCTCCGACGAGATTTTGCGTTGCTCGTTCTGCCATAAGTCGCAGGATGCCGTAGCCAAACTGATCTCGTCGCCCAGCGACTATCCGCGGGCCTATATCTGCGACGAGTGCGTCGCAGTTTGCAACTCGATCCTGGAAGATGATCGCACCGCGACTCCGCAAGCCACTACACCCAATCAACTGCCTAAGCCGCAGGAGGTAAAGACATTCCTGGATGAGTACGTGATCGGGCAGGAGCAGACCAAGAAAAAGCTGGCAGTCGCGGTTTACAACCACTACAAGCGCATTTTCATGAACCGCCAGAAAACGGCGGGCGATGGGATTGAACTGAGCAAGTCGAATATTCTGCTCATTGGTCCCACTGGAACCGGCAAGACGCTCCTGGCGCAGACGCTGGCGCGCATGCTGGATGTTCCATTCGCCATCGTCGATGCAACTACCCTGACCGAAGCCGGGTATGTGGGCGAGGATGTAGAGAACATTATTCTTAAGCTGCTGCAAGCGGCCGAGGGTGACGTGAGCCGCGCCCAGACCGGCATTATCTATATCGACGAAATCGATAAGATCGGCCGCAAGGATGAGAATCCTTCGATTACCCGCGATGTTTCCGGGGAGGGCGTACAGCAGGCTCTGTTGAAGATTCTGGAAGGAACCATCGCGAACGTTCCGCCGCAGGGTGGACGCAAGCATCCTCACCAGGAATTCACTCCAGTGGACACGACAAATATCCTCTTTATATGTGGCGGAGCGTTTGTTGGCCTGGAGAAGATTATTGGCCGGCGAGTTGGGAAAAAATCTCTGGGCTTCCGCGCCGGGGAAGAGGCTGAAAAAGAAGAGGCAGTGATCGCGCGCAGCAAGCGCAACTTCGAATTGCTCAGTGAGATGCAGCCGGAAGACTTGATCAAGTTTGGCCTGATCCCGGAATTTGTCGGCCGCCTGCCGGTCATGGGTATGCTTGAAGACCTGGACGAATTCGCGCTGATCGAGATTCTGACCCGTCCCAAGAATGCCATCGTCAAGCAGTACCAGAGGCTGTTTGAGTTCGAGAATGTGCGCTTGAAGTTCAGCGATGAGGCTCTACGCGCGGTCGCTCGGCAAGCCATGGCTCGCAAAGTGGGGGCTCGCGGTTTGCGCATGATTCTTGAAGAGTTGATGCTTGATTTGATGTTCCACCTACCCAGCCAGAAGAAACTGAAAGAGTTCGAGGTCACCAGGGAGATGGTGGAGAAGCGCAATGCGTCTCTTTCGATGATGGAAAAGGCCGGATAGCCAAAGGGCCACTGAAGAGTAGTACACTGAACACACACGAACGGTAGGTAAGCACTTCGCGCCGCGATCGTCATTCAGCACTAACCCGGGGAGATTGAGTGACCACATCCAAAGAGAAATTCGAAACCAAGAAGCTTCCGATGATGCCCATTCGCGACGTGGTCATCTTCCCCTACATGATGACGCCGTTCGTGGTGGGGCGCGAGTCCAGCGTGCGCGCCTTGGAAGAGGCGCTCGCCGCCGATAAGAAAATCTTCTTGGCCACGCAGCACGATGCTTCTATCGACGAACCCAAGTCGAATGAGATTTATCAGGTCGGCACCATTGTCAACATCGTGCAGAGCCTCAAGTTGCCGGACGGCAACATTAAAGTTCTGGTCGAAGGCATCGAGCGTGGAAGACTTCTGCAAGCGACGGACTCAGATGGCTACATGCAGGCCTCTGTGCGCGTGGCCCGATATCCCGTAGAGATGAACGCGCAGATCGAAGCGGGCATGCAGCGTGTGACCACGCTGTTCGAGCAGTACGTGAAGCTTTGCCAGGCGCTGAATTACGAGACCATGATCTCGGCCGTACGCATGGAAGATCCGGCCAAGCTTACCGACATCATTGCCGCCAACCTGCAACTTTCCATTGAAGAAAAGCAGGAACTGCTCGAGATCTTCGATCCCTCGGAGCGCTTGAACCGCATTGCCGATGTGCTCGACGTGGAAATCGAAAAACTCAACGTCGATCGCACCATCCAATCACGCGTAAAGCGGCAGATGGAGAAGGCGCAGAAAGAGTATTACCTCAACGAAAAGATTAAGGCCATCCAGAAGGAACTGGGCCGCGGAGAAAAAAGCGAGTTCGACGAGCTAAAGAAAAAAGTTGAAGCCGCCGGCATGCCGAAAGAAGTCAAAGACAAGGCGCTGCAGGAGCTGAAAAAACTGGAAGCGATGCCGCCCATGTC
>JBAVGI010000042.1:0-10687 GCA_049684755.1 Candidatus Sulfotelmatobacter sp. | reverse complement strand
ACACGACCCAAGGAAGCATTGGCGGGTACCATTATTGTTCTGATTGGTGTTCCGGCCTACCTGCACTGGAAGCGAATCAGCCGGAATGCCGGTCCAGTGGGGTCCATAGGTACTCAGTAATGATTTGTTGCTGTGCAACGAAATAACCATTAAGGTGACCAGCGCCTGCGTGAATCCACGGGTTACATGATTCTTACTATTCAGGGGACTGCTTACGCGCTTACGCCGTCTATAGCGCGTTTGAAATCGCCAAGATCATCTGCGCGCTCTTGTTCATCAGTCGTAACGTGACCCAGGGCAATCGCTGTGGCAGGTGACGCGACGAAGTAAGCGCGTGCACGTTCGCAGTTGGAACATTGCACGCGACTGTGTCAAAACTGTGTCAAAACTCCTTCCGTTTGGGACTCTGGAGCATTGCTTGAGCGAAAAGCAGATTCCCCAAGTTGTTGTTCTCATGAGAAGTCGTCAGAACGAGGAGAGCGTTTAGAGCGGGCGGGCGCCCAAGGCACGGGCGCCCAAGGCAGGTGCGCTACCCCCCGTCTGACTGGTAGCCTATGGATCCCACGCGCGAGGTGCATGCTCGCAGGTCAAACTTTGCTCCAACTCCCGACTCATTGATGCGACTAGAAAGAAGTATGACGACAAGGCGAAACTGTTTTGGCTCAGCGTGAAATGGAGAAGAGGCGTTCTCCGTTAGTGTAGATTCCGCCCCTTCGGGGCGGGGATTTTCAAGGCATGGGGGTCTATCGTCCGATGACTCTCTCAAAGCATTGCACAGCGCGAGAGGATCAGCTCCCGCGCTGCGGAACATCGGCTCGATGAGCCCCACCAAGTTATCCCTCAGCATGGTTGCCTCCCGGCAGAGCCCGCTTCCGTTTCACCTGGCGAGGTCATTGTAGCTGCGGTGGAAGAGTGTGCAAATCCCAAAGACGCCGTCTGCTGCCGACGAAGTTGCCGTAGTCTACGCGCCTCCTCCAACTTGCGATCGCGAGTCGCGTGGATCTCGGCCTGTCGTCCGGCGACCCTGTCCTGCGGTGTCACATAGCCGATCGCGCTGTGTAGTCGCACCGTGTTGTAGCGATCCACATAGTTTTGAATCAAGCGGCGCGCATCGTCCAACGTCAACGGAGTCAAGGGCCGGATACACTCTCGCTTGAGCGACTTGTGCCAGCGTTCGATCTTTCCGTTCGATTGCGGGTAAAACGGCGAGGTACGCACGTGCGTCATCCCCGAGATGCGAATGAATTCCTTGAAGTCCCGCGCGATGAATTGCGGCCCGTTGTCGGAGATGATCCGCGGCTTGGCATCCGGGCACTTCTCCTTGGCTCGTTCCAGAATCATCTCGATGTCGGCTTCCTTCATCGACTCTCGCAGATCCCAATGCACCAGATAACGACTGCATCCATCCAGCACGCTGCACAAGTAATAGAACGTGCCCGACAGGTTGATATAGGAAACATCGACATGCCAGTGTTGGTGCGGCGCGAGCGGCTGTTCGAAACCGGTCCCCTTGCGGGTGGGGTTCGCTTTGCAGCGCGATAGCAGCCCCGCTTGTTTCAACACCCGCCATACACTCGACGGACTCACCGCCACCACGTCTGCATCCAGCATCATGAACGTCAGTCGCCGATAACCTTCCAAGGGATTTTTCAGATGGAAACTCACGATCGCTTCTTTTTCCCACGGCTCCAACCAGAAATCTCGGGGTACCCAACCGTTGTGCTCATTCACTCGTCCATAGCGCTCACGCCAGTTGTAGAACTTACTCGCGGTAACGCCGAGCCAAGCAATGAATCGGCCGACGCTGATCTCGGTCTTCTCCGACCAGCGCCGGACGAAATCCACCACCTGATCCCGCACATCGTGCGGTACCCAGTTCGCGGTCAGAGTTCCCCAAGGCTTTTTTTTAACGCGATGTGCTCCGCCATTAGCTCGGCCAGAACCTCGTCCTTGGTCTGCACCTTTTTCTCCAAGAACTCAATCCGTTTCTGCTTCTCCTCCGCCTGGCGGCGAGGCCGCTCCGGCGTTTGGAAGGCGGCCGCTCCGTTCTCGAAGAACTCTTTTTGCCAGCGGTAGAACACCGTCGGCTGCAGGGCCAGTTCTTCACACAGATCGGAGACCTGCACCTTGTCTAGAAGATGGCGCCGCAGAATGGCTACCTTCTCCTCAGCAGTGTAGTGCTTGCGTTCTTTTCTCATACGTTCGCTCCGCTATCTTAACGGACGAACGCTTTCTCCATTTCCAGCTGAGGCGGGACAAAATCAGCGTCCATTAAGCGTCCAATAGAATGTGGAGTTGATTGCTTTTGTGAGGTTTTAGAGGTTTGATGTGCCATTCGCGCCTCCTAAATTGCTGATTTCGTTGGAAAGCCTGGGTTCGAATCCCACTCTCTCCGCCATACCTTCCTAAACCATAGTAAATACAGCAGCATGAAGCCCGTCTCTCAATTGTCTCTCAATAGGGATGATTACCGGTATTAGGGTCAAGGAGGGCACGTGGCGAACCCAACTGTCTGGATCATCCGCATTTTCAAAACCGCCGATGGCTGGCGGGCACTCAAACCGCTCTGGAGCATGCGCTCCGGCAAACCGCTCCTGACGCAGCGCTGTCTGTACAAAGAAACTGAAATCGACACGCCCGGTGGACGCTGGGAGATCGAATGGGTCGAGGAGGGCAAACGGAAGCGGCTCAAGTGTGGCGATCAACCGACCCATGTCCTGAGGGCCAAGGCGCGTCAGGAATTGAGGCTTCAGGCGCAGGCCGCTGGCATCGCGGTGGTGGATCAGAAGGCCGAGAACGGCAAGCGACTGCTCGCTACGGTCAAGGCTGAATACTTAGCCGAGTGCAAGGCGAACAAAGCTCCTAAAACGCATCAGACGATGAAACAGGTGTTGGACACCTTCACAATGGTGGTCGGTCGGAGGCATCTGGAAGACGTTAGCCGCGCTGACTGCCTCACGAAGTTCGTCAACCATCTACGCGGGCACGGGCTAGCCGACCGCACCGTTTATCATCGTGTCGCATGTCTCGTCACGTTTCTGAAGTGGGCCAAACATCCCATCATCGGGCTGAAGGACGCACCGTCGTTTGTGGAGCAGGAGATTCGCTGCTACACAGAGTCTGATCTGGTCGCGCTATTCGCGGAGTGCAACGAAGTCGAGACGCTGCTGTTCGAGTTCTTCCTGTACACCGGATGTCGCGAAGGCGAAGTGCAGCACGTAGAGTGGGAGGATTTGATTCAGGATTGTAAGGTGCTGCTCATCCGTGAGAAGAAGCAGTGGAACTGGAAGCCGAAGGGCCGCAAGGAACGTCAGATTCGTATCCCCGATTGGCTTGCAGCCAAGTTGCAAGGGCGACGCGGCACCGGGCTCATCTTCCCGAACAAAGAGACAAAGCGGCCTGAAGGCCATCTCCTTCGTTACCTGAAAGCAGTCGTGAAACGGGCCAATCTGAAAGCGACGTATGGCTCTTGGACCTTGCACATTTTCAGGCACACGTTCGCCACAATGCACTTACGGGCGGGAGTGGACGTGAGAGTTGTACAGAAACGGTTAGGCCACAAAGACCTCACAACGACACAGAAATATTGCGACTGGATCGACGCTCACAGCGATGAAGCAGGGGCGTTGGTCAACAAGACGTTCGCCCGGTTCGCTCCAGCATCCACGTTGCAGTTGGCTGCTCGCGCGCTGGCCGAGTCTAACCAGTAGTCTCGTTACGTTCGTACTCATGCGCTCTCCAACTTCCCCTGGCAGAATAGGCACATGGATGACCCAATCTACGATTCGTCCGTTTACGATTCGCCTTTCGATTTGCGCCCAGCGGAAGAAAGGATGTTTTTCGACTACGCCGAACGACATCAGTGCCCTCTCTGCTCTGTGAGGCAAGGCAAAGACGTTCCAATTCCAGAGGACAAGCGAAAATGCCGCCATTGCAAATTCATTCTTCCTCTTCAAAATTGGCACCACTCACTTGAGAAGGCATATCGCGACATGCTGACCACGTGTAAGTCTGGGAAGGTTTGCCATTCGACTGAAGCTGCGGCAGAAGCTCATGCTGAATCCTTGGCTCAACGGTTCGGATATAGAGCTAACGCGTATTTCCACCGGGCATGCGGCAGCTTTCACGTTGGGGACTCCAGTAATAATCACAAGCGGAAACTGAAAGCCAAGGCACAGGGAGCGTCATAATGGCATCGCCCCGACTCGCACCGCAAGCCATACCGCAAATCAAAATTTCCATCCACCATAAGAAGCCTGCGGTGTCGGCCCACATGAGGCTAAAGCAAGAGATCAAGAGCCTGTGGCACGAGCGCAAAGTCAACCGCTACCAGTTAGGCCGCAAGCTGGTGGAGTTGCAAGGCCTGCTCGCACACGGGAAGTTTCTGCCCTGCGTGCAGAAGGAACTCCACATCCCGGTCCACACGGCGTACCGCGCGATCAAGTTCTATCAGCGTGTGAAGGTTCAAATTTTGCAATTTGCAAAATTTCGAAAGAAGTTTCCCTTTGAGAATGAGAACGACTTCGAGCGGGCGATGGAATCGAGGAACGCTGACGAACATCTGAAGGCGATAGCCATGATGGCTCAAGCGGCTCAAGAAAACGTGAAGCGACTCGCCTCCCAGCGACCGAACCACCAGAAGCCGTCAGTGCGTATTGGCATCATGCTGCTGTCGAAGGAAGCCACGAAGAGATTCAAGACAGCGTGGGAATCTCTGGACGAGCGCACTCGCGCAACAGTCGTCTACAAGGCGGTGATAAATGCGTCGCGTCATAGCTGATGACCCACTCCCGCATAATCATCCTATTCTGAACGCGGGTGAACGCCTGTACACGACTGATGTGCAGAAACTCGGCATCAAGATTGCGAAAAAGGATTGCCGGGTGCTGAAGCCAAACGGTGACCTGCTGTTCATGCTCGTAAAGGACGTCATTCCCACCAACGTCTGGCAGCCTGCATACGATCTGCTCAAGTCTGTATCTGGCAGTTTGGCAAACAGGCCCGACATCATCGCGAAGAACCTCCGGCTGCCGGGCATCAGGAAGAACGGAACGCTCGGCAAATTCAACGTGGCTCCTTCAAACATCGTGGATGCCTTCGGTGGCAACTCCGATCTGCTCGGATACTTCAAGTACAAGAATCCGGCACCGGGCGTCGTGGACTGCGCTCCAACCGCGTGGACTATCGGCTCACCACAGATTCTGGGCGGATGCACCCAATTCATCTGCGAAGTGGATCGGGCGTACCGAACGCTGCTGCCTGAGGAGTATGCGGCGCAGTTGGAGGTCATCAGCAAAGTTCCTCCACACTGGCGGATGTTCAACACGGCCTTCACCACGCTGTATGTACTGAAGAACGCGCCGACAGCCGTCCACAAAGACTTGGCTGATGCGAAGGGCACGTTTGGGTGCATGGCGACACTCAGCGATGAGCATGAATGGGAAGGCAACGAGATCGTATGGCCCGAGTTTCGCGTCGGTTGCGACTATCGACCGGGCGACATTCTGCTCGGGGATGTTCACGAGTGGCATACCAATCTCCCCAAACTATCTGGTAACCGCATCTCGTGTGTGTTCTTCGTGCAGGGTGACATCCACAAGTGTCCGATTTAAAGAGCAAAGTAAAAATTGTCCTCGCCATAATCGCTTCCAGTGCTGCCGGCAAGACAACGCTCAGGCGCACGTTCACAGATCAGGACGCTGGAGCCGATAAGCACAGCGAGACGATACAGTGCTACCACGCAAGGCAGCGCGGCTACATCCCATACAAAGTGAAGTGGACAACGTTCCCGAACGGAACATCTCTGTGTGGACATCCGGGAACAGGAGCCGACTCGAACGGCAATCTGGATGCGATCAACCGCGCGATTGACAAGTGCCTTGCAGTCTCGGATTTCGTCATCTTCGACGGCGTGATGTCTTCTAAGAAACTCGTGGAACATCTGATCCACCATCCCTATCAGAATCTCGTTGTCGTGTGGGTCTATCTCGATGTGAGCGCGGAGACGGTGTTAGCTCGACTGCTCGCTCGTCGCACGAAGAATGGTGAGACAGAGACCAGCGAGAAAACCAAGCGCGGTGTGCTTCACTTTCGCAAGCGAGCTGCCGTCACATGGAAATACATCACGTGGAACTACAAACGGGAGCCGTTCGCTCTGGTGGAGATACCAGAAGGGCCGACACCGGGCGAGATACACGAGGCACTCAAGCCCGTCATCGCTGAAATGCAGACGGTCGTCATTCGACAGAACATCCCACTTAGAACATGGCGCGTCACCAGTCGGGCATAGTAGTAGCCTTTTGTGCTGCTGAAGATCAAACTGCCTACCGGGGTCGTGTTGCTCGTAAAGCGCATGGCGTGTGCGTGTTGCAAGCGGAAGTGGGCGGCCCGGCGATACTTGGCGGTGCCTTTCTCTGCAAGCTTCACCAGAACCAGCCACATTCCGAATCCCTGCAAATGCACCGGCGACCCAACCACGTTGGCGACTGTCGGGGAACGCCGTTACTTAGTACCGAAGAAACTCAAGATCTTCCTTTGATAATGAACGGGCAGATTTGTGTCTTTCTCTTCCAATTGCAGAGAGGAAGATGTAATGAACAAGAAGTTTGACTGGAAACAACTCGACCCGAAGGTTGCGGAGTTCTGTGCGTTGCCGGAGAACCTCACGATTGAGGCAATGGCCCAGCGTCTCGGTGCCTCCACACAAACAATCCAACGCTCAATGAGGCGGCAGGGCATTAACCGCTATCGCAAGGCGGTGTCCCGTGGCTAAACCAATCACACCACGTTTCATTCCATGGAGCGAGCTGGACTTCTGGAACGATCCAGTCGTTGTTCAGGCCATGAACTGGCAGCAGCGTCATCTGTATCGCGCCCTGTTGCTCAAGGCTCATGTCTGCGCTACACGTCCATATCTCCCGGATGATGACAATCAGCTGTGGCTTCTAGCGGATGCCGGCAGCCTGAAGAACTGGATGGAGAACAGGGATGCCGTGCTCCAGAAGTTTACTCGTGAGGAGATCGAAGGTGTGCGGGTCCTGTCACATAAGCGTGTACTCCGGGATTGGACCAATACTGTTGAGCACTATGAGAACAAGCGGGAGGCTGCCCGCAAGGGTGGTTTGGCAAAGCAGGCCAACAAAGAGGCTGCTGAACTTAGCACTTGCTTAGCAAATGGTAAGCAGCCGCTTAGCAAACGCTGCCTTACTGAGACTGATACTGAAGCTGACAACTCACTCAGTCATAAACTGAGTCAGTCACCGGATCAGTCAGTTTGTAGCTCGAATGGGGATCAGCCTCAGTCTCAGCCTAGTCAGTGTGACTCAGCTAATCCGCCTACTCAGAACAAACTCTCGGACTTGTTCCGCGTCGGCGTGGACGCGCTCACCGGGGCACGCCAAGGTGAGAATCCGATTCAATGGGTTGAGCGGATGTGCAAGCTGTGGGATGAGCTCCGTCGTGAGATGCAGACCGGGAGGGGCGATGGCCGCGTGGAGGCCGAGGATTTTCGCAAGCTCTCTTCTACGTCTTGGCAGAGAGCAGCCAAGTTCAACACCGAGATCACCCGTCCCGAGATTGAATTCTGCATGAGATGGGCCTTAAAGACGTCGAAGTATTGGAGCAAGCCCGGTAAGCTCGAAGGAACCGCTGGCTTTGTCAATGCCTTCGGCGTGATCCGCAACCAGTGCATGTTCTACTACAGTCAGGTTGATGGTAAAAAGCGTGCCAGAATGGGTGTCCCGGAGCAGATCGTTTCGTTCTCAGAGCGTTCCAAGATCGCTCCCAAGCCCGACACCACAATGAAGGAGGTTATGCAAGAGCTTCATGAGGATACAGCTCAGGCCAAGCGTGAGCGGGACCAGAAGGAGCGCATGGCCGCTCTTGAAACAGAGAAGGCCCGTCGCGTGAAAGAGGGGGTCCGCCCACTACGCCCGACCGAGATTGCCGATATGATGGCTGCGAAGCGAGTCCCTAATGCAGCAGAAGTGGAGATGGCAAATGTCAGCGACCTCTAACCGGTCACGCAAACCTGTCTAGACCTCTTGCCCCAAGTTCTTAGCAATCTGTGCCTGACGCTCTTTCCTCTCGGCTATTTCCGCAGTGAAATAGCGATTCCCGCGTCCGCAAGTGTAAATATACGCCGATTGCGATGCCTCATGTTCCACCTTCAGTAGATCGGTGTGAATTTTGGTTCCCTTTCGCGCACACGCACCTAAGATTTCGTCAAAGTTGAGGTCTGTGCCTGCCAGAACCATCAGCAGCGTTTGTATTTGCTGTTCGCTGAACACGCCATATTTAACCTTGCGTTCAAATATTTTCTTAGTGCTTTCGTAGCCCCGTATCAGCCAGTGCAGTTGAAATTTGTCTTTCTGGGTCTTCATGCTTCGCATTATGGACTAAATCGATAAGGAACGTCAGAAAGGGCAAATTCCGGTCTAGCCGATTTCCGGCCTAATACACCACCGATGTTTCAGAGAGGCCTAGCCGCTTCATGACCTCGGGATGTCGAGCGCAGAGTCGCCAATAGTTCTTCCGAGCCTGATTGACCGAGTATCCACCGAAAGCTGAAGGATTAAGTGCAATGGTCTTCCACCGTTTGATTTTGAACGCAATCAGGCCGTCTCGAACCTCTGGCCGTGCTCTCATGGCTTGCCTCCCTCGCCAACAAGCTGGCGTCGATGGTGGGCCGTGCGGGGACACGGAATCCACCCCTCAATATGCGATCTGAAAGTCCGCCAAAGTACCGGAAGGTCCTTGGAAGTACCCGAAACGAGTGGTTTGCGGCATCGCGAACGAGATGCCATCGGCAAAACGGCTGTATTTTCTGTCAGAGCGTTTAGCTGGAACCGCGAAAACCCGCGCACAAAAATAATTTTTCTGCGTGCATTGCGGATTGCTCTCGTGGGAAGGGCGAAAAAAACAAGCGCCCGGACGCCGATTCGCTAGAGTTCGACATAATCTTAGGTTATGAAGAATCCTCAGATTGGACGTGGGACGGTCGCCGCACTGGTGAGGGAAAAGCTGAACATGACCTCAGATCGGCAAGCAGATCACTTGGTCAACACGGTAACCGATTCGATTGTGCAAGTGATGCGCGACAATATAGACACTGATGGTTTCGAACTGAAGCTGCCGAGTTTCGGGAAGTTTGTCGTACGTCACAAACGGGGCAAGCGAAGGCTGATCCGGCTGACTGGTAAAATCCAGCTTACTGCCGACAAACGCAAAGTGAAGTTCCTCCCACTGGCGAAGTTCCGGGAGCTGGAAGCTTGGCCCAAGAGTTCTTAGTCCGTACCAGCGCCGACAAGATCAATCCCTCCGCTTAAGATCAGTTCGGCGTAAAGGCCGCGGACATCCGTGGCCTGCCACTTTTGGCGGGAGAGTGGCCCTTTCAGACGCCAGATTTCGATGGTAAGGGTGTCGTCCAGCGGCATCGTTCCAAGAAGCCCGTCTTCGAAGACCAACTCGTGCTTTACCGGGCATTGGCCCGATCCGATCACAACCCTTACCGTGACGTTTGAAACTTCAACCCCGCAGATCCTGATGGCGAACTGAGGCATACGAGCTATTTTCGGTGGAATCATCAACCCTCCAATCATGTGCGTGCGGCGAATGTTGCTGATAATGCGGGGGGGGGTCGAGTTGGCGAGCGCCCGACTTGAGCCGAGGTCGCGCCTATTTCTTCCCGCCCTGCTGGAGAATCCGGTAGACCGTGGATTTGCTCACTCTCAGCGTGCGGGCAATTTCCGCTAGGGTCTTGCCGTCAGTTTTGAGTCGCAAAACTTCGCTTGGCTCGCAGACTGCCCGTGGTCGGCCTCCGATTCGGCCACGTGCCCGTGCACGTTGCAACCCAGCGATAGTGCGCTCACTTAGGCGTACGCGCTCCTGCTTCGCAATCACGGCGAGGATCGAAATGACGGCCTCTCGGAACATGCCGCACGAATCCAGATACTGCTCGGTAAAACTTCGATAGCCGACGCCGTATTGGGTGAGATTTTGCAGGTAAGTAAGAGTTTCGAGCACTCCCTCCCGGCTAAAACGGTCCAAGCTCCAGAAGAGGACTAGTTCAAACTCCCGGCGCGAGGCCGCTTTGAACAGACTTTTGAATTGCTCGCGTTCGCCGTGTTTGCCCGTTGCAATATCTACGTACTCGCGTTTGATGCGCCAGCCTTGGCTCGCCGCGAATCCGCGGAGTTGGTCTAGTTGGTTTTGATTGTCCTGCTTGTCAGTTGAAATGCGGGAATAGATCGCGACGTCCATGCGAATTGACTACGAGCCGGAGTCGCAAAAACGTCCGTTTTTGAACCAAAAAGAGGACAGCGCTAAACTGCTGAGTTTGCGGGAGGCGCTTACACGGATTCTGGGCCCCCTTTTTGAAACGTGGGTGGCCCGAGTCTACTTGCCATCGCCATGGCAAGCCACTGAGGAATGTGGCAGAAAGGTAAAAGCTGACCTTACAGGCGCAAGAAAAGCAGGGTCAAACGCGTCAGGGGGTATTACGCGTTGAGGGGAAAATGCTACACCCCCAACCGGGGACGTGCGCGCGCGGGGGGCGTCGGCGCGGGTGGGTGACCTGCCCCCAATTTTCGTTCATGTAAGAATACGACAACTTTCAGTTACTCCCTCTCGGGTTTGAGCCGGGATGGGGGAGCGCGAGGGGCAAGGGACGGCGTTTGAGTCCCTTGCC
>JBAVGI010000041.1:0-13200 GCA_049684755.1 Candidatus Sulfotelmatobacter sp. | reverse complement strand
GCCAGAAAAGTTTTCCAGTTCAATCGCGCAAGCTCCTTCCCGTGTGGTGCAGGAATAAATTCTCCAGGCTCGGCTCCGAGATATGCACATCGCACAGTTCGATCGAGGCGCTGGAGGCAAGATTGGCAATCTCGGAAACCAGCGGTCCGCCGCGGTCCGCATAAACATCGGCGGAATTGCCGTTCGCGTCGCCATTGGCGCGCACCTCGGTTACGCCGGGCAAACTCCGAAGCCGCTGCAACAATTCCGGGGATTGCTGGCCAAACCGCAGGCGCAGAAGAAAGCCGCCGGGCACCGAGGCTTTCAGTTCTTGAGGAGTGCCGATAGCGATGTTGCGTCCATGGTCGATGATGGCAACGCGTTGGCACAGCGCATCCGCTTCTTCCATGTTGTGCGTGGTGAGAAGAATGGTTTTGCCGCTCTGGTTATATTCCCGGATGATGTCCCAAAGAAGCAATCGGGTTTGCGGATCGAGGCCGGCGCTGGGCTCATCCAGAAAAAGAACCTGCGGATCATGCATCATGGCGCGCGCGATAGAGAGCCGTTGCATCATGCCGCCAGAAAAACCGCGGACCATCTGATCGGCGCGATCTGTCAGTTTGAAACGATCAAGCAGAGCCTGCGCCCTTTCGCTTCGCTCGCGAGAATCGATGCCGAAATAAGCACCATGAAAGAGAAGAATCTCACGTGCGGTCAGTGAAAAATCTAAGTTAGGACGCTGTTGCACAACTCCGATCAACCGCTTAACCACGACCTGCTCCGCCCACACGTCGTGTGCTCCGATCCACGCCTGTCCGCTGGTTGGCCGCACACGGGTAGTCAGAATTCCTGCAGTTGTGGATTTACCTGCGCCATTTGGCCCGAGCAGCCCGAAGATCTCGCCGGGCAAGATCTCCAGCGTAAGGCCATCGAGAGCCACGATCTCCGCTTTCGGTTGTTTATTTTTCTTGCCTCGCGCGGAGCCGAAGCCGAAGCCGCCACCCGAGGCAAGCGGTGGCGGGGATGTATACACTTTTCTTAAATCGCGAGTTCGAATGCCAGCCAGCATGGTACGGGTCCTCTGTGTGCCAGGAATATTTTCTGCGAAATTTATTCGCTGGCCATCCTTGATATTTCGCTACTATAGCGAGGTTTGGCTACGAATCATCTCGACGCCCGCCATAATATTTTGCTGGGCTCTATGTGCGTGAGCCGTGGTTAGGTGACGCAAAACTAACAAACGAGAGTTTAACAGCTGAGAACCGTGGATCCGAAGTTATGCTGATTCATCCAGACCGTCTGCTGCCTGCCGAGCCCGGCACACGAAAAATCGCAAGAGCGCTCTATGAGTCGGTACGAAACCTGCCCCTTGTTAGTCCCCACGGGCATGCACAGGCGGCATGGTTTGCCAGGAACCAGCCGTTTCCCGATCCGGCAACGCTCCTCGTACAGCCCGACCACTACATTTTCCGAATGCTCTACAGCCAGGGAGTTTCGTTGGAGGAACTGGAGATTGGGCATGCGGAACTGAAAGATCCGAGGAGAGTCTGGCGAATCTTCGCCACACATTATTATCTGTTCCGCGGAACACCAACGCGCCTGTGGCTGGATTTTGTCTTTCAGGAACTCTTCGGACTGGAGCAGCGGCTATCGGAGAAAAACGCCGATCTTTTCTTCGATACGATTTCAGAAAAGCTGGGAACGCCGGAGTTCCTGCCGCGCTCGCTCTACGAGCGCTTCAATCTGGAGGTTTTAGCAACCACTGATTCTCCGGTCGACTCTCTCGCCGAGCATAAGGCCATTCGCGAATCGAAATGGAAGGCGAGGATACTGCCGACGTTCCGCCCCGACCCGGTTGTAGATCCTGAGTTTGACGGGTTTGCCGAAAATATTGCGAAGCTTGGAGAGAATAGCGGTGAAGATTCATCAATGTGGGCGGGCTACTTGAATGCGCTCCGGGCGATGCGATTGCGATTCTGCGAACTTGGGTGCATGGCCACCGATCATGGACATCCAACGGCAAGAACCGCGAATCTTTCCCAAGCAGACGCGGCGGAACTTTTTCTTTGCATTCTTGCCGGCAACGCCAACGCGCAGCAACAGGAACTCTTCCGCGCGCAAATGCTAACGGAAATGGCGCGGATGAGCCTGAACGACGGACTGGTAATGCAGATTCATCCCGGCAGCGTGCGCAACCACAATCGCAAACTATACGAGCGCTACGGCCGCGACGTGGGCGCCGACATCCCGACGCCGACAAACTATGTGGATGGGCTTCGCCCTTTACTCGATCAGTTTGGTAATGAGCCCAATCTGAGAATTATTCTTTTCACGCTGGACGAATCTACCTACAGCCGGGAACTTGCGCCGCTCGCCGGACATTATCCGTGTTTAAGGCTGGGGCCGCCATGGTGGTTTCATGATAGTCCGGAGGGAATGATGCGCTTTCGCGAGCGCGTGACCGAGACCGCAGGCTTCTACAACACCGTAGGTTTTAACGACGATACGCGGGCGTTTCTCTCCATTCCAGCGCGGCACGATATGGCGCGGAGGATAGACTGCGCGTTCCTGGCAAAGCTGGTCGCCGATCATCGACTCGAAGAAGACGAGGCTTTCGAAGTAGCGCAGGATCTCGCCTATCGGTTAGTGAGAAAGGCTTATCGTTTGTAGGAGCGCGGATGGCTGACAAAAAAGCTGTCGATAGCGGATCACAGTCTGGCTCATCACGCGAGCCATCGTCCGGCACTCGTCTCGGACGCGTGCGCTGGACCGTGTGCGCCATGCTTTTCGTCGCCACTTCCATCAACTATATGGATCGGCAAGTGATCGCG
Organism: Candidatus Sulfotelmatobacter sp.; assembly: GCA_049684755.1. GTDB lineage: Bacteria > Acidobacteriota > Terriglobia > Terriglobales > Acidobacteriaceae > Sulfotelmatobacter. The sequence goes on along the minus strand of JBAVGI010000041.1, from coordinate 10,390 downwards.
ATCCTCAAGCCCACGCTCGAACACAGTATTGGGATGACGGAGATCAGTTATGGCTACATTGTGGACGCGTTCCAAATTGCCTACGGGATTGGGCTTCTCGCGGCTGGCAGGCTGATCGACAAACTGGGCACGCGCATTGGCTACATGTTGGTGATGGCGGTCTGGAGCCTCTCAGCCATGGGTCACGCGCTGGCCAGCACCGTACTGGAGTTCGGCTTTGCGCGCTTTTTTCTCGGACTCGGAGAATCCGGCAACTTCCCTGCCGCGATCAAGACTGTGGCCGAATGGTTTCCGCAAAATGAGCGCTCGCTGGCTACGGGCATCTTTAACTCGGGAGCAAATGTAGGAGCGATTCTCGCTCCCGCCATCGTTCCTTGGGTAACGCTACGCTGGGGCTGGCATGCAGCTTTTCTGACGACTGGCATTTTTAGCGTGCTTTGGATTCTGTGGTGGTCCCGCTATTACCGCAAGCCGGCGGATCACGCCACTCTGACCGACATGGAGTTGCGCCATATCTACCGGGAAGCGGCCGCCGAGGTCGGTCCTTCTGTTCCGTGGCGGCGATTGTTGGGATGTCGCCAGACCTGGGCCTTTTCGATGGCGAAATTTATCACCGATCCGATCTGGTATTTCTATTTGTTCTGGCTGCCATCCTACTTCACCGCGAAATTCAATCTGAACCTTGCGCATCTCGGACTGCCACTTATCATTGTTTATAATGTGTCGGCGATTGGCAGCATCGGCGGAGGCTGGTTGCCCGCGCCCTTCCATCGTCTGGGACTTTCTCCGAACTACGCGCGGCTTGCGGCAATGCTGTTTTGCGCTTGCCTTGTGCTGCCTATCTACACAGTCTCTGCCGCAAAATCAGAGTGGACGGCCATCGCACTGATCAGCATTGCAGCCGGTGCACACCAGGGTTGGTCAGCGAATCTTTTTACTACATCCTCGGATATGTTTCCGCGCTGCGCGGTGGGCTCGGTGGTCGGGATCGGCGGCATGGTCGGATCTGTCGGAAGCGCACTCTTCGCTTTCTTCGCTGGCCATATTCTTCAATTGACGCATAGTTATGCAAGCTTGTTCGCCATCGCGGCCAGTGCGTACCTTGTAGCCTTGGCGGTTTTATGCCTACTCGCGCCGGGACTAAGGAAGGTGGAAATCGTACCGTGACTTTACTGCGCGAAATCGTCAAGGGTTAATCGAAACGGAAAACGCAGGAGAGACCAGATGATTGAGCCTTCTGGGGAATGCCTTCGAGGACTGAAGGGAGCTTAAATGGTATCCACACGACGCGAGATACTCGCAAGCTTAGGCTTGGCGGGAATGACGGCAATATTGCGGCCGCTTGTCAGAAGCGCAGCAGCGTCATCGCTCACTCAGCCAATGCCAGAGGCCGCCGATGCTTGTCCATTTCGGCTGGCGGTGATCAATGACGAAATCTCGCAGGATTTCGAGAAGGCATGCCAAATCGTCTCCCGCGACTTTGGGCTGCATTGGATTGAGCTACGCTCGATGTGGAACAAGAACGTAACAGAGCTCGACGCCAAGCAAGTTGAGGACGCGCGAAAGATTCTCGATGCCCATAAACTGCGAGTGACGGATATCGCCAGCCCGCTTTTCAAGACAGACTGGCCTGGGGCTCCGCGGTCGTCGCAAAGCGAAACCCGTGACCAGTTTCATGCTGAATTCGATGCCAGCGCTCAGGATCGGCTGCTCGAGCGTTGCATCTCGCTCTGTAAGTCTTTCAACACAGATCGTATTCGATGTTTTGACTATTGGCGGCTGGATGATCAAAAGCCATATCGGACGGCCATTAATGCCAAGCTTCAGCAGGCCGCGGAACGCTGCACCAAAGATAATGTAATTCTGCTGCTCGAGAATGAAATGTCGTGCAACACGGCAACGGGTGAGGAGGCGGCCGCCGTGTTGAAGGCGATTCCCAACAAGAACTTTATGCTGAACTGGGATCCGGGAAATGCCGCAGCCATTGCAAGCACGCCTTATCCCACCGGCTACGAGTTGTTGCCGAAAGATCGCGTCGGTCACTGCCATTGTAAGGACGTTGTGAAAAAGCCGCATCACAATTACGAGTGGGCTCCTGTCGGCAGTGGGATTGTGGACTGGGTAGGGCAACTGCAGGCTTTGCAGCGTGACGGCTTCCATTACGGGCTGAGTCTCGAGACGCACTGGCGCGGGGCTGGGACACCGGAAGCGTCGACGCGAATCAGCATGGCTGGGCTAAAGAAAACTCTGACAAAAGCTGGGATTTCTTGTTGATCGCACCTTTCTGCCAGACAGATTGTCTACTAAGGAGCAATGATGGTTACACGACGCGAGTTTCTCGATGCGCTTGCAGTGGGCGCGGCCGGGCTGGCCGTGGGAACCACGGCGAAGAGTTACGCCCAGATTCTCGGCTCTAACGATCGAATCAACTTTGCGGTAATCGGCCTGAACGGGCGTGGCTATGCGCATCTCTCGTCGCTCAAGGCGAATCGGAACGCTGCCCGCATTTCTCACGTTTGCGACGTGGACGGTAACATTCTCAACAAGTTCGCCGGCGCCACTCGACAAGAAATGGGTGAAAACCCGGTGGCGGAAAAAGATTTTCGCAAGGTTCTCGAGCAGAAAGATGTGGACGCGCTCACCATCGCCACTCCCGACCATTGGCATACACCCATGGCCATCGCCGGATTGCAGGCTGGAAAACATGTTTATGTGGAGAAGCCATGCAGCCACAATCCAGCGGAAGGCGAGATGCTGATCGAGGCACAACGGAAGTATGGCAAGCTGGTGCAGATGGGCACGCAGCAGCGATCTTCGCCACACACCATCGAGGTCGTCGACAAAATTCATCAAGGCATTATCGGGCGACCCTATTTCGCGAAATCCTGGTACGTCAATACGAGGAAGTCGATTGGCGTGGGCAAAGAAGTGCCCGTGCCGCCGCAGCTTGATTGGGATTTGTGGCAAGGTCCGGCGCCGCGCCTTCCGTATAAAGATAATGTGCATCCTTATAACTGGCATTGGTTCAAGATTTATGGCACGGGCGAAACTCTCAATAACGGGACGCATGAGGTCGATGTCTGCCGTTGGGCTCTCGGGGTTGACTATCCGAAGAGGGTGGCCTCGTCAGGCGGCAGATATCAGTTCAAAGACGATTGGCAGTTCTATGACACTCTGGTCACGAGCTTCGAATATGACGACGCTATGATTTCGTGGGAAGGAAAAAGCTGCCAAGGGATGAAGCATTACGGCCGCGATCGCGGTTCGACAATCATGGGAACCACTGGCACTGTTCTAATCGACCGCAATGGCTACGAAATCTACGATCTCAAGGGAAACAAGACAAGCGACTTTAAGGTTGGCGGTACGACTTTATCCGCGGACTTGATCGGGCGCGATTCCATGACGGACGCGCATTTCGCGAATTTTATCGCGGGAATCCGCAAAGGTGAGAAGCTTAACGCTCCAGTTTCCGTTGGCAATGTAGCGGTAACGATGCTGCAGCTTTCGAACATCGCATGGGAAGTGAATCGCGAACTGCGGCTCGATGTGAAAGACGCAAAAATTCAAGGCGATGCGGAAGCGATGGAGATGTGGGGCCGTGAGTATGAGAAGGGCTGGGCGCCGCATGTCTAACAAGTTGCCCTTCATTAAGGATTCTGCTTCACGCCGCGATTTTGTTCGATCAAGCGTGCTGGCTTTGGCAGCCAGCGCAGTCCCGAATGCCTTTGCGGCGGATCGGGTACATTCGTCCGAAGAAGCATCGCCGATTCGGCTGGGGCTGGCCAGTTATACATTCCGTAACTTCGACCGAGCGCAGCTCATCGGGTTTATGAAGCAACTGAATGTGTTCGCGCTCAACGCTAAAGACGTCAAAGACCATCTGCCGATCGATCCGCAGCGAGAAGCGGCTGCGCTCGCCGACTATGCTTTGGCTGGGATCCAGCTTCATGCTGCCGGCGCGATTTACTTTACAAAAGATGAGGACGCGGACATACGCTCTAAGTTCGACTACTGCAAGAGGGCGGGCATTGGCGTCATCGTCGCCGGCGACCCTACTCCAGAAAATCTCCCGCGAATTGAAAAGTTCGTGAAGGAATACGACATCCGAATCGCGATCCACAATCATGGTCCCGAAGATAAGTTGTGGCATTCGCCTCTGGATGCGTTGAAGGTGGTGAAGGGTATGGACCCCCGTATCGGGTGTTGCATCGATGTCGGACATGCGGTTCGCGCTGGAACAGATGTGGTACAAGCGATCCACGAAACAGGGCCTAGGTTATTCAACATACATATGAAAGATCTGTCGAACTTCCAAAGTAAGGAAAGTCAGGTCGAGGTTGGCGAGGGACGCATGCCGGTGCGGAAGATTTTTGAGGCCCTTGTCGAAACAAAGTATCCGGGGTTCGTTGATCTGGAGTATGAGATTTACCCTGACGACCCCATGCCGGGCGTAATTGCCAGCTTCGCTTATATGCGAGGTGTACTAGCTGGTATGGGACTTGCGTAGAAGCGTGTCATCGCGAAAATCTGATGTTCAGCATCGAAAATATTCATTCGAAGTAAGTTGACGAATCGTTACGGCTCGGCTTAACATCCAAACCAGCATGTCAAGTTTCAGCAATTTACGCCAGGAGTGCATGTGTGCATGTTGTTGTTGTGCATGCGTGTGCTCTGGCGCAGGTAAATTGCTGACTTAAAACTTTCATAGTTATCGGCACTCATACCCACCGCCAGAAATCATCTGGCGGTGGGTTTTTCTTTTGGCGGCAAATATGACCAATGCAGTGACAGAGACCAAAGCGCAGAAATCCGAACGCCTGAAGCGTGCCATGAATCCGTGGGATGGGCTGGCGGAGATCCGCCGTTTTGCGCGAGAAGGCTCCGAGTCGATTCCACCCGAGTGGATTGGCACCTACTTCCGCTGGTGGGGAGTCTACACGCAGGGCGACGGCGCCGGCGTCGTTGGCGGTCAAGGTGGGCAGGGCAAAGCGTTGCCATTCTTTATGCTGCGGATTCGTATTCCTAACGGTCTGCTGCGATCTGACCAACTCCGAACTATCGCCGATCTGACTCGCCGTTACGCTCGTGGAACGGCCGATCTCACCGTGCGGCAAAATATTCAATTGCATTGGGTCACGATCGAAGATCTTCCGGAAGTGCTGGAACAACTCTGGCGAGTGGGGTTGAACACCACCGGCGCTTGCGGTGACGTCACACGCAACATTACAGGCTGCCCGGTCGCTGGAGTGGATGCGGATGAGATTTGCGACGCATCGTCGCTCGCTTTGGAAGTCGATCGGATGCTGGCGGGCAATGCCGAGTTCTATAATCTGCCACGCAAGTTCAAGGTTTCGATCACAGGGTGCCGTGTATGGTGCCCATATCCTGAGATCAACGATGTTGGGCTGACTGCGACCCAGCGCCTAGTTCGCGGCAAATCTGAGTTAGGATTCGGGCTGCGCGTGGGCGGCGGACTTTCAACGGAGCCTTATCTCGGAGTTCCTCTGAACGCGTTCGTCCGCTGGAATCAGGTTCTCCCCGTGGTCAAAGGGATAGCTGAACTGTTTCGAGACTCCGAACCATTGCGCGAACATCGCGAGCGCGCACGGCTGAAATTTCTATTCTTGCGGCATGGTTGGACGCCGAGTGATTTCCAGAAAGATCTGGAGCGGCGTATTGGATTTCGACTGGATCCGGCCGAAGCTGAGCATCCGCCCGCGGACGTTTATCGCGACCACATCGGCATTCATCCTCAGAAACAGGCCGGTTATTGCTACGTAGGGTCTGCGGTATTGCGCGGAAGAATTACTCCCGAACAAATGGATGCGGCGGCGGATCTTGCCGAACGCTTCGCCAGCGGCGAACTGCGCACCACTAACATGCAGAACCTACTCATCGTGAACGTCCCTCGTTTGCAAGCCGACGAGTTGGCGAAAGAGTTAGGCGAGATCGGACTGCCAGTGAGTGGGTCGCCGTTTTTTCGCGGCGCCATTGCCTGCAGCGGTAGTGAATTTTGCAAACTTGCCATTACGGAAACCAAAGCTTTTTCGCGCTGGCTGGTCGAGGAACTGGAAGATCGTTTGCCCGGGTTTGATCAGCACCTGAAACTCCACGTCACAGGTTGCCCTAACAGTTGCGGTCAACATTGGATTGCGGACATTGGCATCGAGGGCAAGAAACTAAAAGTGAACGGCGAAATGCTGGATGCCTACTACTTCTGCCTGGGCGGTGCAGTTGGGTTGCATCAGTTGATCGCGCGTCCGGTGGGATATCGCTGCCTTGCCACCGAGGTTCCGGAGGCGATTGAGCGGCTTTTACGTAGATATCTTGCTGATAGTGATGCGGGCGAAAATCTAAGGCAGTTTTTTGCCCGGCATAGCGATGCGGAATTGCGCGACTGCTTGGCGGGACAAGCCATGGATGCAGTCGCGCGCGATTTGCCCGAGGGACGCGTTCCCAGCAGCGTGGAAGGTTAAGCGATGAGCCACTTGTTCCCAATGTTTTTAAAACTTGAAGGCAAACGCTGCCTCGTGGTCGGAGCTGGAAAGGTCGGAGAGCCCAAAATCGGCGGGCTCATCGGCACCGGTGCGTTCATCCAGGTGATTGCGTTAGAAGCATCCGATGCGGTGCATGGATGGGCGCGAGACAACAAAATCACACTCGGACTGCGCACGTTTGCTGCAGAGGATCTCGATGGAGTGTCGCTTGCGGTCGTAGCCACTGCATCGCGATCTGTGAACGAAGCCATTTATCGGGAAGCGCAGCGGCGTGGAGTTCTGTGCAACGTGGTGGATGTTCCAGAATATTGCGACTTCTATTATCCGGCTGTCGTGCGCAGCGGCGACCTTCAGATTGCGGTTTCCACCAGCGGACAGAGTCCGTCCCTCGCTCAGAAAATCAGGCAACAGCTCGAACGGCAGTTTGGTCCGGGGTACGCGCGGTGGGTTGCGGAGTTAGGAGCGACGCGAAAACTCGTACTCGGCAGCGATCTTGATCCACAACGAAAGCGGGAGTTGCTGCAGTCGCTGGCAAGCCGCGAGGCTCTGGAAGCGGCACTGGCGGAGGAATCGGCAAACACATTCGCTAAGGAAGTTTCTGCGGACGACAGGAGAGTAATCGTATGAACGGCAAAGTATTTCTGGTAGGCGCAGGGCCGGGGGATCCTGAGCTGCTCACCGTGAAAGCTCTGCGGCTGTTACAGACCGCAGACGTTGTGCTTCACGACGATCTTGTGGCCTCTGAGATATTGAAGCTGATTCCGTCCACTACTCAAGTCCAGAACGTGGGCAAGCGTTGCGGAACAAAGACCATGAGGCAGGAGGAAATTAATTTCCTGATGGTGACTCTGGCTGCTTCAGGCCTGAAGGTCGTGCGGCTGAAGAGCGGCGACCCACTCATTTTCGGTCGTGCCGGCGAGGAGATCGAAGCTCTGCGAAGATCAAACGTTGCATACGAGATAGTCCCCGGAGTGACCTCAGCTCTGGGGGCCGCGGCCGCCGCTGGGATTCCGCTCACGCATCGGCAAACATCATCCACGATCGTACTGTCGGCTGGTCATCGCGCGTCCGAGAATTCTGATGTCGAATGGAGCCAGGCCGCTGGATCTGAATCGACGCTCGTCGTTTATATGCCAGGTCACGATTATGCGGGAATTGCTTGCAGACTTAAGGCGTCAGGCTTTGCAGATGAAACTCCTTGCGCGATTATTTCGCGGGCTACGACCCCTCATCAGCAGATGCACCTCACTACAATTTCGAATCTTGGCCATTCGCCACACCTTGCATCGCCGACTTTGCTTGTGGTTGGCGAGGTCGTAAGGTTTGCCGATCACGCGGAGGAAAATCTCTCCGTGCATTTCGAGATTCCGGTGCGCCCGGAGGAGCGGTTGGCATGAAAGAAAGAATTGGACAATTGCAAGCAACGGCGGAGCGCTGGACGCCACAGCAGATTCTCGGCTGGGCCTTCGAAACCTTTGGCAATAGCGTGGCAATCTCTTCCGCATTCGGCGCGGAAGGCATGGTCCTGATTGACATTGCTTCACGGGTTCGGAAAAATTTCCGCCTCTTTACTCTCGACACTGAGTTTCTCTTTGCCGAGACTTACAATCTGATGGACCAAGTGGAGCAAAGATACGGCGTGGCGATTGAACGGGTTTATCCGTTGCTTTCTCCGGAAGAACAGGAGCGCATCCACGGAACAGCGCTGTGGCAGCGTAATCCGGATCGGTGCTGCAATATGAGGAAGGTCGAACCGCTGCGCCGGAAGCTGGGCGAGTTGTCGGCATGGATTACCAGCATCCGTCGCGATCAGACCGCAGCCCGTTCGAGCGCCGGGAAAATCGAGTGGGACGAAAAATTTGGGCTGATAAAAATCAACCCGATCGCGGACTGGAGTTCAAAGCAAGTGTGGCAATATATCCGCGAACATGACACGCCTTACAATGCTCTCCACGATCGCGACTACCCGAGCATCGGCTGCACATATTGCACGCGAGCCGTGCGTCCAGGAGAAGATCCCAGAGCAGGACGATGGTCTGGCTCTTCTAAGACTGAGTGCGGGCTCCACATCATACAGCCGTTAACAAATCCTCCGGAGGCGGGCGCCTAACTGCGCGTGGCTCGGAGTCTGGCGTCGCCCTGTTTGGGCATGGTTACGCGAGGTCCAATCCTTTCAACTCATCGCGAAGAGCCGTTTCCACCTTTTTCTGAAGGGTGGGCGAGAGTTTCTTACCTTCCGAGGTCAGATAAAAGGTATCAATCGCCATTTGCCCTTCTGTATCGATTAAGGCGATTTCAATATTGCACTGCTGCCGCGATAAACACGAACTCACGCGGTGCAACAATCTTGGCCGGTCCTGGGCAATCACCTGGAGCAGCGTACTGGTCGAAGAACATTCATCATCAAAATCAATTCGGGTTTCGACCGCCACTTTGGCTTTGACTTGCTTTTCGCTTCGTTGACGATCTCGCAGCATGCGATCAAGGTCGGCTTCGCCTGCCAAAACTGCGGCGATGCTTTTCTTGAATCGGTCCCACTCCGATAGATTCAGTTCCAGAGTGCGAAATCGGTCCGTGAAATAGAGCGAGTCCACAACGATCCCGGCCTGGTTCGAAAAAGCATTGGCCTTCACGATGTTCATGCCCCACGCAGCCAATACTCCCGTCAACGTGGCGAACAATGACGGCCGGTCCTTGGTGACCAGCGTGAGCTCATACCAGTGGCGGCCGCGTTTGAGATCTACCTGCACGGCATCGAGGCCAAACTGCTCGGCCATTTCCATATGCTTCATCACTTCTTCGGCGCTGTGCACCAGCAGATATCTTTGCGGAAATCCCTCCACAAAATCCCTGAACTTCGCTCCAATCACAGGAGCCAGGCTGCGCAGGCGCGCGAGCTTTTCCTCGCCCACATCGCCGTGGACACGATGGTCGGCGCTCCGGTTCAGGTAGTTTGCCGCGCCAATGTAGAGTTGCCAAACGCTCTCCGCCTTCCAGGGCGTGAGCGCCTCCGGATTCACCGCTTTGATGTCGGCGTAAGTAAGCAGGCACAACATTTTCAGCCGCTCTTGCGTGCCTATTTTCTCGGCAAAAGCGGCCACAGTCTCCGGATTAAAAATATCGCGCCGCAGTTGAGCCGACATTTCCAAATGGCTGCCGATCAGAAACAGAACCACCGCACGTTCGTCGGGCTCGACATCGAGCCGGTCAAGGCAGTGGCTGGCGATCTCCAGGCTTGCTTCGACGTGATTGCTGCCTGGCACTCCCTTTCCCGTGTCATGCAATAACAAGGCGAGGTAGAGCAATTCGGGATCTTCGAGTTCGCTGAGCAGTTCCGCGTAACGCTTATCCCATTCCGATTTCGATTGATTCAAGCGATGCAGGCTTTCAATCGCGAGGATCGAATGCTCATCGACGGTGAAGCGGTGGTAATAATCCCGAACAACTAGAGAGTCGATTGGCTTCAGCTCCGGAAGCAGCAAAGTAAGGAGCCGCAGGGAATGCATGGCGCGCAGCGCGTCGGCGGCGTGCGGTTGAAGTAATGTTTCCTGCAGATAAAGCCAGAGTTCCGCGCCGCGCGGCGGGGTTACTGCCAACTCTGGAAGCGCCTGCTCGATGCGGTGTTCGGTGGTCGCGCTCAGTTTCAGTCCGTGATGCGCCATGAAGTGGAACAGGCGCAGCAGCATCTCGGGATCCTGCAGCGAGGAAGACTGTTGCAGAAAAATCAATCCGTCGACCACAGAAAAATCAGGGTGGGACGGCCGCGACCGCCATCCTTGAAATTGCCGGCGTAAAGAGGACCACGACTCTGGAATCTCCTCCATTAGCTGTGTGACGGTGCGTTGCACGGCGCGAGCATGGCCAAAGTAAATCCGCATCCAGTCGGCTGC
>JBAVGI010000040.1:0-4088 GCA_049684755.1 Candidatus Sulfotelmatobacter sp. | reverse complement strand
GGATGGACCGCTGAGGCAACCCAATGTTGCCGCTCTCATATAAATCCCTCGCCGCGCTTCTCCGAATTTTGCCGCTCGCGGTCTTCGGTACCGTTTGCGGGGGCACGAGCACCACTTCGTCGGGTGGCGCGCCGAGGATGTTAGCGACGGCCTCTTGGACGCGGGCCTGCAATGTCTTGCGCGCCATGAGATCGGTCTCGGCAGTCTCGACCAAGACGACAACGCGTTCCGTAGCGGAGCTCCGGTCAATTATGCCGAATGCGGCGACTCCATTTTGCACCACGCCGGATAGCCCGAAAATCGCTTCCTCGATCTCCTGCGGATAGATGTGGCGGCCCGCCCGGATGATGATGTCCTTGATGCGGCCGGTGAGGTAGACCTCGCCGCCCGCCATATAGGCCTGATCGCCGCTGTCGAGCCATGCGCCGTGAAATAGCTCCTGCGTTTTCGCCGCGTTGTGAAAATAGCCCGATGTTGCCGAGGGCCCACTAAACTCGAGCCGGCCCTCGCGGCGTTCACCTAATTCACGTTCCGTCTTATCGACTATGCGCACTTCGTGACCCGGTAGCGGCTGACCGCAGGAAACGATCTCCAGCGCCCCCACATCGTCGGGTTCCGCGGGTTCCGCAACGCCTCGTCTGCTCAAGGCGTCACGATTAACGCGATCGATCCGCGGCACGTGGCCGAGCGGCGAAAGCGTGAGACCGACTGCGCTCTCGGCAAGACCATAAGCCGGCGTCATGGCCTCCGGCCTGAAGCCATACGGCTGAAATCGCTTGGTGAACTTGCGCAGCGTCTGTGCGCTGACCGGCTCGGCGCCATTTGCCACGAGACGCAGCGAACTCAGATCGACGCCCTCGATGTCCGCAGCCTCGACCTTGCCCACACACAACTCGTACCCAAAGTTAGGAGCGGCCGACAAAGTTGCCCGATAGCGATGGATGGCTCGCAGCCAGCTTTCCGGCCTTGCCAGAAAGCTCAGCGGGGACATCACATAAAGTGACGCGGCGAAATACAGGCTGCCAAGCCAAGCGCCGATGAGACCAAAGTCGTGATAAAGTGGAAGCCAGCTGAAGAAAATGTCCGCGGAGCTTGCCTCGATGGCGGTTCCCATGGCGCGGATATTGGCGAGCAAGTTGGCATGGCTCAGCACAACCCCCTTGGGATCGCCGGTGCTTCCAGAAGTGTATTGAAGGAATGCGGTTGCACTCCCGTCAGTGAGGCACGGCAGCACGGCGGTCGCGGGCGCCATTAAGTTTGCGACGCTTTCAATCGCGCTTAAGGTCTCAACTTGGCCTCGGATCAGGGACACGAGTCCGAGCGCTTCCGGAACGGTAATGAGAATGCGAGAACCGGCATTGCGCAGAATGCCGACCTGACGGCGCATATGCTCCTCGATTTGCGTCAGACGCGCCGGCGGATAAATAGGTACCGGTACGGCGCCCGCATAGAGTACGCCGAAGAATGCGGCGAAGAAGTCCGAGCCGGTCGGCAACATGAGTGCAATGCGGTCACCCGGCACTACGTCCCTAATGACAAGACCGGCTGCGATGTGACGAGCTGCCTCGGCAAGTTGGGCGTAGGTGATCGTGCCGAGGACGGTGTCCTCGTCTTCGAGTATCGTCGCATGCAGACGATCGGGATGCCGCGCGACGTGCCAATCGAGCACTTCAGTCAGCGTCAGAGCGTCGGCAGCCGCCGGAACCAGCGGGAGGGCGATCGGTGGCGGCACGGCCATTTGTGTCGCCCGCCGACGTGGTGCCCCCTTTTGCACGGCAGCGAGCAGGTCGCCGACTGTTTGGGCTTCCGATATCGTGCCGGGTGGCAATCGGATCCCGAAGGCGCGTTCAATTCGGAGAAGCAGTTCGGTTCGGCCAAGGCTATCGACACCCAAATCCCGGTCGAGCGTGTCTTGTAGCGCGACATTATCGGCGCGTGGGCGCTGTGGGTGCAGCTCGCGAACAAAATCACGCACCAAGCCCGTCAAATCCTGGGCTTGTGACGCAGAATCCGAAGGCTTGAGGGTATTGGCCGTCTCGGCGGTGCTCATTTGAGCAAAATAACGATAATAACCAGCCACCCATTGATCTGGCGCAAACCGGGCGCCATGCACCGACTTCTCGTGAGCCGGCTATTGAGATGGATCAAAACCAAGGCCCCGGTCGGGTGCTAGGAAAATTGACGTTTGCGACGAGACGTTGGGAATTGGAGCCGATTGTGAGATGGTTGGATGACATCTTGCGCGCCTTTTCTATCCTTGGAGAAAAAGCCTTTTACAAGGAGCTTTATCGGGAGATCGGTAAAATAAGGGTCATTCTCTATCTCCTGACGAAAAGGCCGAAGTCCGGAAGGAAATCGCGCGCCATTCCTCCGATTCAAAAGTTTGGCAAAAAGCTAAGAACAAACGGCCCGACCTATTTTATTCTCTCGACGGTATTAGAAGCGGTTATTGGGCACGTAGGCCACTTTAGCCTTACGGATGATCGGGACGCCTCCTGCCGATCTGAGGGGCCGTCGTCGAACAGCGATAGGTTCAGCGGTAGATGCGCCGACGCGCGCCACCAGTTCCGAGCGTCTGCTGTCAACTAAACCTTCTTGTCCGCGCGATCCAGCGGTCGCCCACCTTGACGTAGGTTCGCTTTACGGCAGCCCAGGCGATCCGATGCGCGACCTCTTCCTGCCGAAGATCGCCGGCATGGGCGGCGAAGGCGTGATTGAAAGCCTCGCGATAGATATCCTGGGCATCGTCGGGGAGATGAACCGAACCGAAATGGGCAAATCGATGTTCGCCTGATATGGCATGACGCTACTGGAAGCCTTGCTCACAGGAAGTGATCGTCATCCCATGAGATGCTTCTCTATATCCGCAATGGGATGCTTGGTCAGATCCTTGTCAATCTCGGCGGTTATGCGGCTTTTCACGTCAGGATGAAGCGCATGGCGTAAATCGGCAAGCGTACGCGGCGGAGCAACAATGATAACCGCCTTCACGTCATCCCTACGGACCAGTCGCTCCATGGCAGATGCAACATGTTCGGCAAAACGATGCTTCTCCAGTTTGTGCCAATCAGTTTCTTCCATGCTGCTGCGGCGGTTTGTGGCGGCACGCTTGAATCCGCGCCCCGGACGGTCGGTGCCTTGCTCGTGAGTGGGCGGGTTTTGATCGGTAAACACACGCTCGACGGTTAGATTTGGAAATTTCGCATCGCCCGCATTACGCAGGAATAAAGCCCTTTGCCCATCACCGACGAAACCCAACGCATTATGCGCCCGCTGCCAACTCACTGCCGGATCTCGACCGCACCTTGCATGCCGCCACGGCGCTGGGGGACATTCAACCGATCCATGCGAGCCTCCAGAACATCCCCCGCCGCAATGTGGCGAGAAGAAATTAGAAGACATAATGATAATGAAGCAGCTGCATCTGCCGGCCCGGAGCAACCGCCAGATGGGTCACCCAGTCGAGGTAGGCGCCTGCCAGCGCGCTGGGCGCCAATCCCCCCGTAAGGCGCGCCGCCCGGCTAATTTCCGCTTCCGGCTCCGCCTGCAAAGGTTGGAGTTTCGCGGCGGATGTGTCGACGAGGGGGGCGAGGGGGGCTATGTCGGCCATTGGCCCAATTTTGAGATGAGGAATGAGTTTCAACTGCCAGCATGCGCCATGCGGCGTGCCGCCATATTGAGCCAAATCAAATCGCATAGGCCGGCCAGTGGCGTTCTCAAGGCGGCGTAAAGGTAGATGCCGCTTTGGCCGGCAAGCGTCGGTGTTTCGACATCGTGGCCCTGGCCGTTCACGCCGTGGCAGGGCATACAAACTTTTACGACCGCCGGTGGTCCAGCGGATTGTGCGCCGGCACGTTCCTCGGCTGCGCACAGGATGATAGTCGCGGTAAAGACCAACGTCACGCAGCTCAATAACGGTCTATTGCTAATCATGAAAAACGGCAGTCCTGCCTGGAGAGCGGACCCTCCTGACGGTAGACAGGAACGGAAATCATTAAAGCGCTCAGATTACAACAATTTATAACCTATTCGCCGCCGCCCGCCGCGTTGATCTGTATCAATTGCCGCAATCGAAAAAGGCGCCGTTG
>JBAVGI010000039.1:0-2369 GCA_049684755.1 Candidatus Sulfotelmatobacter sp. | reverse complement strand
TCCATGCATAGAGCAATGGTACGGCAGCATCAAACGTATAGGCGCGAACGGCCTTGGCGGCACGAATTTCGCCGATCCGGTTCGGATCGCCGCCCACCGCATCGAGATCATTGTTGGGAACGAAGTTCCGGAACGGCTGCCCCTTGAAAGCCGACGGCGCCGCGATCAGCGGCGCATCCAGGCTTTCCAGCCATTCGAACGCTTCTACTTCGTGCTGCGACAGGTTTTGCCCGCGCGCGGCGCCCGCGACCAGCGCTTGGAACAGGCGGGCTGGCGATGGCGGCCATTCTCCGCTGCCGTGATAGCGGCCGTCGTGGAAACGGACGGGGATAAGAAGGGCTGGCATTGTTCAGGCCGCAGTCTTCGGCTTCTTCTCTTTCTTCTTGTCCAGCTCCTTCAGGTCGGCCTGAGCCAGCTCCTTCTTGAAGGCGACGCGCCGGTTCGCCCCCACGCCAAATTTGTCCGCCGCTGCCAGGGCGGAGTCGAAGGCAATCGCAGGAGAAAGTGCAACGGATGTGCGCCTTCCATCGCGATTGACGACGAACCATTCAGCAGGCGCGCTTTCGTCCGGCACAAGCAGGCAGCCCTGACGCAGGAAGCCGTCCTGCGGGTCCGTGGCGGCCACCAACGCGAGGCCGAGGATATACCGCCTCAGATTCTGCGCGTTCTCGCCGTCGACCCTGCGCAACGCCACGAGATTGACCGTGACGGTGCGCTCGATAGGCCCACGCGCGACCACCCCGCCATGCGCGCCGGTCGCCGGGACATGCACGAACCCGCGTTTTGCCAAGGGGCTCTTAGGATCGCCTTCTTGCTTCGCCTTTTCCTCTTCGGAGAAGACTTCAAGCTCCGAATAGTCAATGGGCGGATTGTACTGAGCTGACCGCCTCAACGGGCTGACATCCCACGCGCGGATAACCGACTGCACGAGGCGCGGCAGCTTGGCCTGCGTATCGCGCGAATCCCAAACGCCGAAGACCAGCGATGTCGGCGCAAGCTTGGCCAACGCAGACGCGTCATTCGCATCGAGAAACAGCTTGAACGCTTTTTGCGCGTCGTCCCTCAGATCGGATGAGCGGATCACGGCATCGCCCAGCCGATGGCCGGCTTCGAGGATCGAGACAGTCTTCTCGTTGCCATAGGCTATGTCGATCTGGGGCACGAGCTTGGCCAGCGGATTTTCCGGCTGGTTGGGCCGCGCTGCCTTGAAGATCGGCTCCATACGGTTGGCTTGACTGCCGACGCTGTCGATGGTGGCGACCTTGGTGCCGTCTGAGAGCTCGTCGATGTTGTACGGCGGTTTGCCTTCGCCCATCGCATAGGTCGGCGGGAATATGACCCCCCCCTCCCCCTCGACAGGCATGAGCTTCTGCTTCATGCAAAGCGCGACCGGCCCCTTGGGGTCGTCCGCCCACGAAACGATCAGATCGGCGGTAACAGCGATTGCTTCTGTCATGGTGAGGGCTCCTCTTGGGCGTCGATGATGCAGCGCGCTTGGCCTTCCTGACCGGGCCAACCGAGGCGCATGCGGAACGAGCGAATGGGAAATCCAAGACTCTCGCCGCCGAGAACCGCTCGCACGAAGACGGTCGGCAGCATGGCGCTGGACACACCGTAGCGGTAGGCCAGCTTGTTGCGGGCATCCACCCGCGCCGGTCTGGCGTTTTGCATGCCAATGGCCGCGAGCAACTCGACGAACGGATAACCGACCATTTCGACGCCGCCATGCTCGTTCGGAGAGAACCCGGCATCGAGCGGGATATAGTCGCGCCGCCAATCGAAACGGAAACTACTCGATTGCGGTGCGGATACATTGAAGGGGTCCCCCGCTGCGTCGGCAAACGCGTTGTCGCCAAGCTCGCGAACGAGATTCAAAGCATCCCGCGCCAGGGCGGCTCCCGGATAGCCCGCAGCGCCAGCCCAAAACTTCACATTGTCCCGGTCCGAACCGTCGGCCCAATGTTCGATCGGTATCGACTGTTGCCCGCTTGTGAGCAGCATTGGCAAAGCAGCCGGCGTGTTCGGTGCGGCGCTAGGAAATACGAAGGTGTCGGATTGGAGCGTTTCGACATCCCATTTCTCGGTAGAGAGGTCAGAGTTTCGCGGAGCAATTGCCCGCGCGTCCGCGCCAGCAAGAAAGCGTAAGGTTTCCGATATCGGATCTCGCGCGCCGTCCACTTCCAACGTGAAGGTGGCTGAAGAACCGGCGCTGTTGTATGCAAACATCCCCTTGCAGGAACCGCACAGGATTTCCGCCGCTTCCATGAACCCCAAACAGGCGAAGACTTGGCCGGGGTTGAGCAGATCAACGGGGATCGAGGCTTCGGCCATCACGTTTCCTCGGTGTGCAGAGCGCTCAAGCCTTCGCC
>JBAVGI010000038.1:0-1537 GCA_049684755.1 Candidatus Sulfotelmatobacter sp. | reverse complement strand
AGTTCGCCCAGTCCGGCGGCTGGTCGCTGCTGTCAGAGCTGTCCGAGCTGTCCGAACTGCTAGACGTCGCCTTGGTGGCCTTGGTCAGCGCGGTCTTCAGCTTGTCGACTTCGGATTTCAGCTTGTCCAGGCTGGACCGGAGGGTTTTGATCACGGTCTCGGTCTGCTTGACCTGGGTTTCCTGGGAGGAGCGGAGCTTCTCCAGCTCCTTGATCTCGGCCTCCTGCTTGGCCCGCAGCTCATCGGACGCCTTGCCCTCCTTCTTGTACTCGGCCTCCCGCTCGGCGACGAGCTTCTTAATGTCGTCTTCTTCCTTTTTGCGGGCGTTCTCGAGGCTCTTGTACTGGGCCAGCATCTTGTTCAGCTGCGCCGTGCCGGACTTCTGCTCGGCGGTGCCCTGGGTCAGCGCGGCCTGGATCTGGGCGGCGGTCCCGGTCGCTGCGTTCTTCAGGACGGGCAGCGACGCCGTGATGCCGGCGGCGAGCTTCTTCCCGATCGACAGGCCGGAGTAGAACGGGTCGCCCTTGCCAGACAGGGGGCCCTGCTTGGCCGGGGAGAACGGCAGGAACGACTTGATCAGCGAGCCCACGGAGCCCATGGCGTGGCCGATCCCGCCGAGTTTCGAGGTGATCCCGCTGATCAGCCCCCCGATGATCTTCTTGCCCGCGTCCAGCAGCCACGTGCCCGCGTTGACAAACAGCGCCTTGATCTCCGACGGGATCGTCTTCACCCACGTCGTCAGCCGGGGGAACCGGTCCTCGGCGCCGTCCAAGAGCCCCTTGACCAGGTCGGTTCCGGCCTTGTCCAGCAGATTCGACGAGCCGGTGAAGAACTTGACGATTTTCCCCGGGAGGCCCTTAAGCCAGGACGCGGCGTCGCCCCACTTGCCCTTGGCGCCGTCCAGGAGGCCCTTAACCAGGTCAATGCCGGGTTTCAGCAGCTTCTCAGCGAGTTTCCCGACCGCGGAGATGATCCGGGAGCCGATCCGCCCGAACCACGACAGCACCGAACCGAGCTTTTCCTTCGCCCCGGACAGCAGGCCGCCGAGCAGGTCATCGCCCTTGGAGAACAGCCACGTGTACGCCGTCTCGAACCCGTCCCCCAGGACGCCGGTGATGCCCTCCCAGACGCCGCCGAACAGCTTCTTCAGCAGCCCGAACACCGGCTTCTCGACCAGCTCGCCGACTTTCGCCAGCGGCTTGGTGATCATCTTGATCAGCGGCCCGAGGATCGGGATCTCGCCGAACAGCTTCTCAGCGATCCCCGCTACTCGGCCGACGGGGATCAGCGCCGTCAGGAACATCAGCATGTCGAGCGGGTGGTGGATCGCCTCGTCAAGGACCGCGTAGATAAAGTTGTTGACGAACTCGACCACGAACGGGATCGCGACGTGGACCGCCGTGTTGCCCAGCGCGCCCCAGTTGATCTTCCCGATCATCGCGACGAACGCTGCGCCGATCTTTCCGGCGGAACGGATCAGGGCGTCCACGAGCGAGTTGACGATCTGCGTGCCGGTCTTCGCGGCCTGCTGCTGCAC
>JBAVGI010000037.1:0-7842 GCA_049684755.1 Candidatus Sulfotelmatobacter sp. | reverse complement strand
CGCACCGGAACCTTGCCCAGCTTTTTCGCGAACCCGTAAGCCGTTTCGTAAACATCATCAGCAGTGGCGATCGTGCGCACCACTTCCACCAGCTTCATCAGCGGCACTGGATTAAAAAAGTGCAGCCCAATAAACCGCTCCGGACGCTTCACCGCCGTCAAAAGCTCAGTCACCGAAATCGAAGAAGTATTCGATGCAAAGATCGCATCTTGCTTCACCACGCCATCAATCGACGCATACATCTTCTTCTTCTCTGCGACATTTTCGATGATGGCCTCAATAATAATGTCGCAATCAGCCAGGTCAGCCCGGTTCGTCGTCCCCTTAAGCCGTGCGCGAATCGCGTCTTTCTGCTGCGCCGTGATCCCGCCCTTCTCCACCGGCCGCTCAGCAAACTTCGCCAAAGATTTCTCAATCCCCGCAAATCCCTTATCAAGAAACCTCTGCTCGACTTCAAGCACAGTCACATCAAATCCAGCCGTAGCGCAAACCTGCGCAATGCCGGACCCCATCAGACCACAACCGAGTACACCAACCTTTTTAATTTCCATGTGACCTCTTGTTCAATTCATCCGACCCTCGCGCGAATCCTCGCTTCGGAAGGTTGCTCCAAATGGCGAGCTCGCCCCCGCCCATGGCGACCACCATGACGCCCGATTGGCTCGCATAATTCCACCCTTCGTAGCCACCGGAATTGTTAAAGGCATCTATCCGCGCATCCGAACCGAATCTGATGCAAAGATCGCCTGTTTGCTCGTTGATGTCGATTGCTTCCACCTTGCGACCATCGAGAACGCGCACCGTTTCGGAGCGAACATCTACGGGCGCCGGTAAGCCGAACCTTTGACCATGGTCGGAGCTTCCCAGAACTACGGCTCCTCCACTGACCAGTCTCCAAGGGCAACTAATGGTCAAGCCCGCGGTTTCAAAATCGAACTCCCAAACGCCCTCCGCAGGTTGCAGGACTTTGTGCAGGGCCGCACCGTGAAGAGAGCGCATCAGTAATTCATTTGAGTCGATCCGCGTCGCTGCCATCAGTTCATATTCTCCACAGTCATCGCAATCCCCTGCGCGCCGCCGATACAAGCCGTAGCCAGCCTACTTCTTTTCCGCCGCTTCCAATTCAACGGAAGAGCAAGCCCACTTACTGCAAATTGCGCGGACAATCGATCCGATGTGTGCTGTCCTGAGATTGAGACACTGGACGAACCGGCGATCAGCGGCCTTCGAGATTCTTCAACCGGTCTGAGATAGATTCAACTTCGGCATCCAGTGCACGAAGAGCCGCAGCATGGCTTCGCTGACGCAACTCAACGGGGGACGCCCACTCATGAAACTCGGTGAGCAAGGTAGTCTCCACCTTCTCTAACCGCTGGCTAATCCACTGCTTGTCGTCATCCGTAAGCATAACTGGATTATAGGGCAAGTGCGCTGCGGTCAAAAATCTAATTCATGCTCTCCACAATCATCGCAATCCCCTGCCCGCCCCCGATGCAAGCCGTAGCCAGCCCATACTTCTTCTTCCGCCGCCGCAACTCATACAGCAAAGTAATCACCAGCCGCGTCCCGGTCGCTCCCAGCGGATGCCCCAATGCTATCGCCCCGCCATTCACATTCACTTTCTCGCGATCCAGCCCCAACTCTTTCTCTACCGATAAATACTGCGCCGCGAACGCCTCATTCACTTCGATCAGATCGATATAGTCCAATGACAGGCCAGCCTTCTGCAGCGCAATCTTCGTTGCCGGCACCGGACCGCGCCCCATCAGCTTCGGCTCAACTCCTGCTACGCCCCAGCTCACAATCCGACCCAGCGGCTCCATGTTCCGCTTGCGAACCTCTTCCAGCGACATCACGACCACCGCCGCGCCGCCATCCACAATGCCGCTCGCATTACCCGCAGTCACCGTTCCATTTTTTCCGAACGCCGCCTTCAGTTTGGCCAAACCTTCCATCGTCGTCTGCGGCCTCCGGTGGTCATCTTCCGTGAGCGATTCTCCCGTAGCCTCGCCTTTATGATTTCGCAGCGGTACCGGAACCAGCTCTTCCTGAATGCGTCCCTCTTTATAAGCCGCATCGGCCTTCTGCTGCGAGCGCAGCGCGAACTCATCCTGCGCCTGCCGAGTAATCCCCTGCTGCTCGCCATACAACTCCGCAGTATTCGCCATATACAGCCCGCAATAACTATCAAGCAGCGCCACCATAAGCGAATCTTCCATCTTCCCGCCCGGAGCCAAGGTAAATCCATCGCGCCCGCGAATCGTAAACGGAGCCTGCGACATCGCCTCCATCCCGCCCGCCAGCACAATCTTCGCTTCGTCGGTCTGAATCATCTGCGCCGCGCTCACAATCGCCTGCATCCCCGACCCGCACAGCCGGTTCACCGTCAGCGCCGGAGTCTCAATCGGCAGCCCCGCCCGCAACCCCACATGCCGCGCCCCATACAGAGCATCGCCCGAAGTCTGCTGCGCGTTGCCAAACACCGCATGATCGAATTCCGACGCGTCAATCCCCGAACGCTCGATCGCGCCCCTGGCCGCGACCGCGCCCAACTCCTGCGCAGTGAAATCTTTCAGCTTGCCGCAATAGCGCCCAAAGGGCGTGCGCGCCCCGCTGACAATCGCAATATCACCCGGTTTTAACATTGGTTTCCCTGCAGACACCGCACTCAGAGCGGATCAAAATTGACCATCAAACTGGTTAGTGTAGCAGCGCCAAAGGAGATTTGACCACCGCGTGCCAAGGCAAGACTGCACCGACACAGTTCGGCAGCACTATCTTTCTGTCCACATTCGACAGGAACGCCAACCCTTAACCGCTATATTGTTCTGGTGACTGCACCTCATCCGCCAAACATACATTCCACGAAGACGTTCCCAGTCCGCATGTTGGCTCTGCTGGCCGTATGCGTAGCGGGAGTGTTTCTCTTAATCCGCCACAGGGAAATTCACGTTTACGACGGCTTTGAATCTCGCAGTCTCAGCTGGCATTGGTCTACAGGTCGTCTGGTGCAGGGTTCGTTTCTCGTGCAATCCACCGTGGTGCGTGCGGGGCACAGCGCAGGCGAAATCACAGTTCGCTCGGGCGACCGCCGCGAGGCTGCCAGTGACGACGGACTGGCAAGTGAGCGTGATGAACTCATGGAAGCCTGGTGGCTGCTGGCCCATATCCATCGCACCTATCGCTATTCCTTCAGCCTGTATCTTCCAACCGATTTTCCCATCGTGCCTACGCGACTTGTATTAGCGCAGTGGAAACAGGTGTGTCAATGGAGCAGGTGCCGGCCTGACAATCCGGTACTCGCCATCCGTTATGAGAGCGGGGAGCTGTTTATCACGCGGCAAGATGACCATGCAAGGTCAATTCTGTATTCCACGAAGCAGGAGATGCGTGGCCGCTGGCTCGACTTCCGCTTCGAGACGCGGTTCTCGCCTGACCCGGATGGCCGGATCGACGGCTGGTTGAACGGTGAGCCCATCGTCCACTATCAAGGTCCAACCGTTTATCAGCAGCAGCGCGGCTATCCCGCACACGGCTATGTTTATTTCAAGACCGGCCTGTACCGGGATGAAATGCAACAGCCCATGACAATTTATATAGATGAATACAGAAAGGACGAGTTGAGCCGCTGATCGGGAAGTCTCTCCCGCATCCCGCGCGAGAAGTCAGCGATCCACTTTACTAAGCTACCGCTCCCGCCGCCAGCGCCGCCCCCAGAGCCACAACCTTCCCCGGCCCCTGCACCAGCGATGTTGCCAGCGCATGCTCCGCGCGGTTGATCACTTCCGTCACAATATCAATGGGATCGTAACTGTCCCGCACCACTGCCTCGGCGAGTCCCGCAGAAAACTCCAAAGGATTGCCCTTCTCGGCGCCATCCTTCGCAGGCAATCGCACTTCCGCAATCACTTTGCGCAATTTCTCCACCGCCATCAGCGCTTCTTTCTCGGCCGTGTCGCCGAGAATGAGCGCAATCGTTGTCGTGTCGTAACGGAACGCCAGATCATTGGTGCGAATGTTAGCCGCGAACTGTTGCCCAATCTTTTCCATCACCGCTTCAATCGCTGCGTCGCCATATTCCTTGAGCAGCGCCGCGCTGCGTCCAAACTGCAGCAGTAGCACCGAAACCGGGGAGGCGTTCTGCGCCGCACGCTTGCTTTCCGCCAGCAGCAAATCCAGATAAGAACTTCGCTTCAGCAGTCCAGACTTCTCATCCGTCACCGAAAGATTTTTCACCAGCCGGCGCAGGCCTGCGTTGTTCAGCGCAATCACCATCTGGTCGGCCAAGGTCTTTAATACGACAGTATCTGTCTGCGGCCAAGCCCGTGGTTTGTTGTGCAACAAGGCCAGCACTCCCACCGAATCTTCGCCATTGCTGAGCGGAAACGCGATCACAGATGTAATCCCCAGCTCCACCACGGCCTTGCGTACAGACTGCAACTCCGCCGCTTGCTGCGCGTCGGCAATGATTACGGGCTCGTTCGAGGGCTGCGAGGAAGACAGAGACAGCGATAAAGACAGATCCTGCAGCACGCACATGATGGCTTTTACGGCTCCTGGCTCCCCAGCCTTCGCTCCCTTGCCGCAGAACTCCTGTACCGCTGTGGGCCTCGAACCCGGAGTGCACATCGCCGCCACGCAACGCGATACTTCCCAATGTCCACCGATTTCATTCACCGCCGTCGTCAACACCGCGGCCGCCGTCGTCTGGTGATACAGCTTGCGCGTGATCTCAGCCACGCGCGTCACATTACGCATCTCCGCCATAGGATCGGATGCCGGCGGTGCGGTCGCTGGGACTGGCGCGGAAGCAACAGGTGCAGGCGTTGCCGCTGCCGCCCGCGGCGCGGCTCCAGCATAGGTCGGCGTAACGCCCGCGGAGAGATACAGCCGCTGCAAATCTTCATTACGTTCTTCTTCGTGCGGAAACAGTTCCTGAATTCTCTGCAGCCGTTCGACTGCCTTGTTGCGCATTCCATACTGCACCAGTATTTCCGCCTGCAACATCAGATCCTGTAGCGTCGAAGCGCCCAGGGTCGCTTGATGCTCAACCGAGGTCTCAGGCGCCGCTTTACTTACCGGAGTGAACCGAGAGGCAATCGCCTCAAACTTTTTCCCATCAATCTTGCCCTTCAACATCTCCAGCCGTTTGGTGTGGCCGGATTCGTAAGGATCCACTTCCGCGGCCCGGTCCATACATTCCGCTGCCTTGTCAAAGTCCTGGGTTCCGCAGTACACATCGAAAAGTTTCAGCAGCGTCTGGCAATAATCGCCTTCGCGATTCGAAGCATTGAACAACTCGCTGAGAAACTCCAGCATTCCCGGGGACGCCCGGCGCGTCGCCGCAATATCCTGCATCACGGTTATAAATTGCCGCCGCTCGCCCCGCTTCGCCTGAAATTGTCCTAGCTTGCGCGCCAGCGAGACTGCCGCATCATCCTGCTCCGCATCCACCAGCTGCCCAATCAGCGCCGTTACCTGCGACATCCGCTTGGGATTTTCTTCAAACAGCTGCCACACCAGCGGCTCCGCGTCCGCGTACCGTCCCGCCGCCAGCAATGCCTCGGCATAAATATCGCGCAACTCCGGCGAAGTTTTACCCGCATTGACCTGCGGCTCCAGAATAAAAATCGCCGCGCCAATCTGGCCCTGCCCTAACAGACTTTTTCCGTAGGCTAGAGCAATTTCCTCGTCCGAGGAATCTTCCTGGTAAGCGCGCTCATACCATTGCGCCGGATCGCCGCCGCTTTCCGTTGTCGATTGCGCCACTCGCTTGAAGGCTTCCGCTGATGCCTTGCTTTCTCCCAGTTCAGAAGACAGTTCCGCAACTCGCAAGTAATTAGCCTGCGTCGGTTCCAGCGCCACGATCCGTCCCAGCACCAGCAATGCATCTTTCTTGTCTTCCAGCTTCGCCAGATCGCTCAATGCGGATTCATACGTGCCCACCGCCAGCTTTTTGTTCGATCCTTCCAGCAACTGGCCGAAGCGTACTTTCTGATCCCAAGTGGGACTGCCATGCCGCGCCAATTTCTTATAGGTCAGGCTGGCTCGTGTGGCGTCTCCGGCATTCACTTGCCGCTCAAATAGTTCGCCTAACAGCCGAACCGCATCACGTCCGCGATTCTGCGAAAGACACAAATCCGCCGAAAGTGCGCGCACCGTATCGTCTTCGGGATCGTCGCGCAGGACCAGCAGATATTCTTCCAGCGCCTCGGCGGCCTTACCCTTCTGCAGAAGCTTTCCGGCGCGCTCCACCCGCCGGGTCAGCTCGGTTCGGTCCGCGCGCGTTGTCGTATCGGCCATGGGTCGGATGTAGGCAGACTACCGCTGCTTCGATTCTAGAAGTCCCCCTCAGTGCCAGCAATCCGCAAGGGTTCGCCAGCGATTACGAAAGTCACTGGCTCCCGCTCTGGTTTTACCCTGTGACCCCCCGTGTCCCCCGTGGTTAAAGGTCTTGGTGTTAAAGATCTCGGTGGTCAAAGATCTCGGTGGTTAGGATCTTCGCGATAAATATCTCGAACTCGCCGCCCGACGCAGGAATTTGTTATCGTGCCCCATGCCTTCGGCCCCGCGGAGCCCGGAGATCGTCCAGGAACAAGTTCACGAAGAAGGTCTCCATCACCAACTCACCGCCGGACAAATGACGATGGTGGCCGTTGGCGGCTCCATCGGCACCGGTCTCCTTCTCGGCTCCGCCGCGGCCCTCGAGATCGCCGGGCCTGGCGTAATTCTCAGCTACATCACCGCTGCTTTCATCGCTTACACCGTAGCCATGGCTCTGGGTGAGCTGGCCAGCATGCACCCCGCAGCCGGATCATTCGGGATCTACGGCGAAATTTACCTGAATCAATATCTGGGATTTCTCTGCCGCGCCGCGTATTGGGCCTCCATTGCCTTTTCCATCGGCGCCGAACTCGTCGCCTCCGCCACCTACATGACCTATTGGCTCCCGGCCGTTCCCGGAGAAATTTGGGTCATCGTCTTCTCGGCTGTGCTTCTGCTCATCAACCTGCGCAGCGTCGGCTCCTTCGGACGCTTTGAGTTCTGGTTCTCCATGATTAAGTTCGCCACCATCGTGGCCTTCATTTTGGCCGGAGCAGTGCTCATGTTCAGCGGCCACGTCACTCCGCAATACACCACCCACGGCGGATTTTTTCCCAAAGGTCCAATCGCGCCACTGCTTGCCGTCTTTCTCGCCATCTACGCTTTTGGCGGGGTCGAAATGCTCGCCGTAACCACTGGCGAGTCGCGTTCGGCAAAAGACATTCCCCGTGCCGCCCGCCTTACATTTTTTCTGCTCGCCAGTCTTTACCTTGGCGCAATCATTGTTCTCGTCGGCGTAATGCCATGGAACCATGCTGGTGTTACCGAGAGTCCATTCGTCAGCGTTCTCCGCCTGGCAAAAATTCCGGCCGCAGCATTCTTCATGAATTTCGTTGTTCTCACGGCTGCGCTCTCCGGAGCCAACGCCAAACTCTATGTCGCATCGAGGCTGCTGTTTTCCATGGGCCGCACCGGATGGGCTCCCGCCAGCCTCGGCAAGCTAAACGCTTCCGGCTCGCCGCGCCTCGCCTTACTCGTCTCTTCCTACGGAATCTTGACTGCCCTCATCATCGAAAACTGGGCTCCGAAACAAGCCTTCCTTTACATCATGGGAGCCGCATTTTCCGGCTTGATTCTTTCCTGGGTCGTATCGCTCGCGGCGCACGTGAGCTTTCGCTGGCGCCTCACCCCCGAAGAAGTCGCCGCTCTTCCCATGCGTTCTCTTCTCGGCCTCTGGGGATCTGTATTCGGCTTCGTCCTGGTTTCCGTCGCCGTTCTTAACACGCTTTTCGCCTCGCG